>JAGWIG010000070.1 GCA_028873515.1 Pseudomonadota bacterium
GGAACACTGAAGAGACCCATGGCAATGATTAATCCATGTTTAATAAGGAGAAAATATGAAAATTGGAACACTGATTCATGCTGAAAGAATGTTTCAATTAAGAAAATGCCCGATTTTGGGCTTAAGCTTTGCACCCCACCACACCGGTTCCTGATGAAATTCTGCCCTCCTCAGATAGAGGCATTGCGCAGGGATAGTCAGGCTAATAAGGGGTGAGCGTAACCTGACGCTTGCTAGGACATACGCGCACATCACTGGTCGGCGCGATACAAAAAGACCAACAGGCCATCAGCTTCGCGCTGGTGGCGGTTCCCCGAGGGGGGAATCTGAATAGATATGACCCGTATCTACTCGAACTGGATAATCATTCGCTAAATGATGGGTTCGTTCAGGTGTTTTACCGTATTGGTTCTACAGTTTCACAGTTTTACTGTTTCACTCGTTTCAGAGTTTCAAATTGTATTTATTGTGCCGTCAGGGTAGTACAGGATCCCCATGCGGGAGAGCAGGTGTTTAACTATAAAGAACAATATGAATAAATTGGGATAGTCCATGATTGAACTGGAAGAAGTGATTGAGCCTGCATTTCAGCCTGTCTATGACTTCAGGCAGGGTAAGGTCGCCTTTTACGAGGCGTTGCTGAGGATTCGGGATGATGCTTTGGATGCGAAGCATATTGAGTATATCACTTTAGGCGAGCGGTTCGGGTTTATCCACCAGATAGACATCCTGATGATGAAGCAGGCCGTCAGGCTGGGAATGTTGAGCAATGTACGGATTGCCTTGAACCTGTCGATGATGACGGTGGAGAATGCCGGTCATGAGATTATTTCCATACTGAAGGGTGTAAATGGATACGGGAGCCAGGTGATACTTGAGTTCACGGAGACCTTGCCGGTAAAGGATTTTCGTATTGTTGCGAATTTTCTGGAAGAGGCGAGGGGATGTGGGGCAAAGATTGCGATAGATGATTATGGGGCTTTGGGGCATTACTTTACGGATTCGTTAATCAAGCTGATGCGACCGGACTATATCAAGATAGACGGAGCGGTGTTGAACAAGGCGGTGGTGATGGGTAATTTTGCTGAGATTCAGCATGTCATCAAGCTGTGCAGGGCATCGGGTGCTGAGCTGATAGCGGAATTTGTGGACACCTGGGAGAAGGTGAACATTATATTTGGACATGATATTACGCATGCGCAGGGGTATCTGATAGGGGTGCCGGTACGGAATGATTTTGTGTTGTCGCCCAGGTTTTTAAGCGAACTGGGTAGTGAGGGTGAAAGTCAGGCCAGGGTAGTTGCAGGGTAATAGGGGGTATGCGCATTACAGGGCTGGGTGAAGGAGAGTATCTGTGATTCAATTGACGTGAGCTGCAATTATTGCCTAAGCTGGATTAAGCATCTTACGCGCAATTCAATCTTAATTGGATTGGGTACCTAAGCCACAGCCAACAATGCAATTCTTACCTTGTGTTTTAGCCTGATACATGCGCTGATCAGCCAGATTCACCAGGGCCGTGCTCTGCGCAACCTTATCCACCAGCCATTCGGCCACCCCGATACTGTAAGTTAGAATGGTGTCATCAGGTTTTTTTACAGCGGGGCAACGATTGCGAATAAATGTTTCTGCCTGTTCACCATCTGTATGAGGCAAAAGCAGTAGGAATTCTTCTCCACCCCATCGTATTATAGTATCACTTTCACGTAAAACATCCTGCCAGGCTTCTGCTACCTGTTTTAATAATTGATCTCCAGCATTATGCCCTAGGGTATCGTTAATTTGTTTAAAATTATCCAAATCTATAAATACAAGCGTAAGGGGATGATGATGCCGGAGTGCTAAAGATAACTGTAAGGTAATCAATTCAATTCCACTACGGCGATTGTATATCCCGGTTAGTGGATCTAGAGTAGATCGTATAAAGAGATTTCGCATAAGCTGCAACTGGCTAATGGACGATATGATTCCCACACCGGCGACAAGGATTAATAACCAGATTACTGCGACAGCTTTAAAATTGGAGATCATATAGGCATGAGGCATGATCATTGGAAATAAAGAAATCAACAGTAGCGGTATAACATAAGCAAGACATTCCCGTATTGTCAGCGGAAATATACTGATGCCCGCTACCATTACAAAGGGTAGAAAAGCGTAACTACTGGCGACAATCATCCCTGTATTACTTATTGTCGTTGTCAAAAGCACGTTGTGAGAAAACAGGAAAAACATGGAAGGGATAAAAAACAGGCCTGCCAGGGCTAGGTAAGATTTTTTCAATGTGGCATTACGGTGGCAATACTTCGCGAGTCCAATGAAGGCCATACTGCTAATCATACGACCCAAAGCCAGTTCAAACCAGACGGTTCTTGGGAACACCAGCATATCCACTGGGATCCAGAAAAGCGTCAATACAGCAAAAAGAAAGGCCATGAAACGGGTGCGGGACAGTATCAAGACATCTCGATGCTGTTTAAAAACAGGAGAATCTTCTTCGTCACTCACGAGGCGGGTAAAATTCTCAGTCTCACCAGAGAAAAAAAGGGAGGTGACTTGTGTCAATCGAGTAATCCAGTTCCTCATGTTTTTATTATTATGGCTTAAATTGGGCTCAAGCAATGGCTATCTCCTTCTTGAACAGTCCTGCCTGTTTCGAGGCAGGCTTTCTATCCTTAAGCCTTGTTATGGATTTCATTGAATGAGCCATCAATCCCTAGAATCTGCTCTAATTTATTGACAGGCATAGGTCTATGGAACCAGAACCCCTGTGCCAGATCACATCCCATTTCTTTGAGGGTGAGGGATTGTTCCGGGGTTTCAATTCCTTCAGCCACCAGTTTAAGGTTCATGGCGTGCCCCATTTCAATGATGGCCTTAACAATGGCAAGATCTTTCCTGTTCCTTAGCATACCTGCAACAAAACGCTGATCAATCTTGATTGCGTTAACAGGTAAGGCTTCAAGATAAGCCAGGGAGGAATACCCGGTACCAAAATCATCGATGGAAAAACGGATACCCTTTTCCCGGCAGCTATCAATAAAATGATGTGTACGGGATGTTTTGTCCATTAAGATGCTTTCGGTAATTTCAAATTCCAGATAGCGGGAATCAAAAGGGTGGTTCGACATACAGCGTTCTACATGCGCAAGCAGGGAATCGCTTTTAAATTGACGGACCGAAAGATTGGCCGCAAGAGTTATTTGAAGGCCCGCTGCTTTCCATGAGGATAACTGCCGGCAGACTTGCTCAATGACCCAGTCCCCGATGGGGAGGATAAGGCTTGTCTGTTCCGCCATGAAAATGAACTCCGAAGGAGGCAGCAGTCCCCGTTCCGGATGCTGCCAGCGAATCAGGGCTTCTGCGGCAACGATATGCCCTGTACACATGTCTATCTGTGGCTGATAGTGAAGAACGAACTCCTGCTCTACCAGAGCCCGCTCCATTTCCTCACGCAGTCGTAAATAGCGGTTCAGGGATCTACTCTCCCGGGCGCCATAAAACATGTAGTTCCCAGCCTTTCTATGCCCATGCGAGCTCAAGGCATTTTTGGCAGAATACATGGCCGTATCAGCATGGCGCAGTAGATCCTCAGGCAGTTTTCCATTTCCGGGATACAGGGCGATGCCCAGGCTGGCTCCGATTCTCATCACTTCGCCTTCTACCTCAAAAGGCAGATCAAACTGGTCCAGAACCTTTTCTGTCAGAACAATTACTTCTTCAGAATCATGCAGGCGAGGCATGAGAATGATAAACTCATCTCCTCCCTGCCTGGCCAGGAGGTTTTCAGGACCCAAGGCCTGCGACAGCCGTTCAGCAATCTTTTCAAGCATCTGGTCTCCAACAGTATGGCCTAGGCTGTTATTCACCACCTTGAATTCATCCAGATCCAGAAATATAACAGCGAGCTGATAATTCCCGTGTTCAGCTTTAACGATGGCCTGTGCAAGCTGTACTTCAAGAAACTGTCTGCTCGGAAGCCGGGTTAGGGGGTCATGCCACTCATGAAAATACAATTGTTCTTCAAGATGTTTGCGCCGGGTCAAATCAGAAAAGATCCCGACATAATGGGTTACTACCCCATTAACATCAGATACGGAATTGATGCTTAGCCACTCCGGATAGATTCCCCCATCCTGGCGCCGGTTCCAGATTTCTCCCGACCAATGCTTCTCGGTATTGATTTTTTCCCACATGGATTTGTAAAAACCAGGATCATGTCTTCCGGAACAAAGGATTTTCGGGGTTTTACCTATTATCTCACCAGCCGTATAGCCGGTAATCCTGGTAAAAGCCGGATTTACGCGAAGTATCCGTGTTAGCCTGTCTGTAATGATCACCCCTTCCTGAAGGTTCTCAAAAACAAGCGTTCCTAGGTCATCCTGAATTTCTGTATTTGTATTATTCAAATTAATTGACATGCCATTGCTTTGCAATTTGAAAACAGTAAATAGACTCTCAACTCCCAATCTTTAGAGGGTTCAGCTAGTTTTGTGGCCAGATCCCCTGATTTTTAGCCTTAAAAACAGGCATGCTACCAATGATCCATGGAAATTAAATGAGCTGGATCACTAAATAAGGTGATTATCTCATCCAGTTCCTTTTTCCCTGCTCAACCGGATTTCATTCCATGCATACTTCAAGGATGATGAAAGGATTCATCATTTCAGGCATTTCTTCATCACCTTTAACCATTTGTTATACACCAATGCATACATTTTCAAAAGCGCGTATTTCCATGTTTCTTAATTCCATGGCAGGGCTAATCAAAAAAATAAACGGATCTATACGGATTCATGGATTTTATTGCGGTTGTATTTTTTAGGGTATAACATGTATTAATAATACATGTTAATGAAACGGCGGATCGAGGCGTTTCTACCTGATTAAGAATATTGGGTTGAAAACCCGGGGTTTGGCCTTTCTTTCATTTGGTATAGGGCCTGCATTGGGTACGGGGCTTGTTTGGGTACCCCCTTCATTTTGTGGATGAGAGGAGATTTGGATGTTTTGTTCCAGATTAAAAAAGGAACTGGCGCAGGTAAAGGATGAAAATGCCAGCTTGCGGAGTGAGATAACCAGACTTCGCAATGACCTTGGCCGTAGCGAAAATGATGCTGGTACGCTTCAGTCTGAAGTAACAGACTTACGTAGCAAATTAAATTTCTATCAGGGGATGTTCGGGAATCTTTCAAGTTTTGGCAAATCCCTGGATGGAATAAGCCGGTCATTTTTTGTTCTGACAGACACCCTGAATAAGGAAAAGGAGTTGGCCAGATCGGTTGCTTTGGAATCCGATAGCAATCGTGAAGCTTTTGAAAAGATCACAGGTGATCTTAAATCCATGGTGGGAAAAACCCGCGACATTGCCTCAAATGTAGACAACCTGAATCAACGTGCCAGCCAGGTTGGAAATATTGTTCAATTAATCAAGGATATTGCGGATCAGACTAATCTTCTTGCCCTGAATGCGGCCATTGAGGCTGCAAGGGCAGGGGAGCAGGGTCGCGGTTTTGCTGTAGTCGCAGATGAGGTCAGATTACTCGCAGTGCGCACCACCAAGGCTACAGTTGAAATTACGGATCTGATCAACTCGATCCAGACAGAAATCCAGCAAGCCAGAGTCACCATGGAAAAAGCCGCAAAAGACACGGATCAATACAGTTCTGAAAGTGAACTGGCCGTGCGGGGAATGAAACTTCTTCTTTCCCTTTCTCAGCAAATTGATAGTGGCATTGCTAATGCAGCTCTGCTCTCAAACATCGAATTGGCAAATCTTGAAGAACTTGGTGTCAAACTGGCTGTTTATAAGGTGTTTATGGGAGTCTCCCGGATCAGGCCAGACGAACTCCCGGATTACACTGCCTGTCGCCTGGGTCAATGGTACTACAAGGGCGAAGGGAAATCCCATTTCTCTAAACTACCCGGGTACCGGGAAATGGAGACTCCACACAAAACCGTTCATATCAAGGCAAAAGAGGCTGTTCAACTTTACTATGACCATAATTATGAAGACGCGCTCTCGGCCATGACCGAGATGGAGCAAGCCAATCTGTCGGTTATGTCAGGAATGGAACTGATGCTTTGGGACCAGGAAGGATTCAAGAAGACGGCATAACATGATGAACAGATCAAATGAAGCCGCAAGGATCATTGCGCGGGAAATGCATGTTAATACTACAGAGCTTAACCAGCGCAAGAAGTTTCTTGAATTCGGCGATATCGATGTTGCTTTGCTTGAAAATTTACACAGACGGATTTCGGGGAAGAAGCAGGGATTTGATGAAGGATTCTACTCGTTTCTGCAAAGTTTTGGAAAATTAAAAAGCCTGTTAGAGGATCCTGAAACGCTTGATCGCCTGAAAAGAGCTCATGAGTTCTATTTCAGTCAGCTTACTGAGGGCAATTATGATTGGGAATATGCCTTAAACCGGTTACAGGTAGGGATCGTCCATTCACGTATAGGGCTGGAACCAAAATGGTATGTGGGCGCATTTCGTAAATATCTTTCCTGCATGCAGCAGGTCATCTGGGATCTTTCCGAAGGCGAACGAAAAAGCTTTACTTCCACCTTTGATGCGTTGCTCAAGATAGTTGTCTTTGACATAGGTTTGTCTATTGACACCTATATTCACGCTGATCAGCAGGAGATTATCCGCCTGAAAGAACGGGCCGAAGAGAATGCAGTGAATGCCCGCGCCGCAGAGATGCGGTACAGTGAACTTGTTCAGGGCCTAAATGCGATAGTCTGGGAAACGGAAGGCACGAATCGCTGCTTCACTTTTGTCAGCAAGCGTGCCGAAACCCTGCTGGGCTATCCGATAAAGGACTGGCTTGAAAAGCCTGATTTTCTTGAGTCCATACTTCACCCGGATGGCCGTGAAGAGGCCCTCTTCAATTGGGCGAGACTAGGTATGCCGGAAAAGGAACCACAGGAATTCCGTGTGGTGGCCAGAAATGGGCAGGAACTGTGGTTACAGGTGACTGCCGTAGCCGCAACCGTTTCCCAGAACCATCAGACCCTGATTAGGGGGTTAATGATGGATATTACTGAACTCAGGCATACTAAAGCACAGATACTATTACGGGAACATGCAATCGAATCCAGTATTAATGGTGTATTTATTGTGGATGTTGCCCAGGAAGACTACCCCATAATCTATACCAATCCAGCTTTCGAGCGGATTACTGGCCTCTGCCGGATGGATGTGCTGGGGCAGCCCTGTTTCTGTAAGCAGTCTGGAAGACGCCGGGATCTGTATCTTGAAAATATCCACCAAGCAATTCAAGCAGGCCAGAAGGGCTATGCCATGACAAGCCGCACCGAGGCGGGAGGTGAGCAGATCTGGATAGAGCTTTTTCTGTCTCCCGTGGAGAACAGGCAAGGTAAAACGACACATTATGTGGGCATCATCAACGATATTACCGAACATAAAATCGCGGAGGAACAGTTGATGTATCAGGCAAGCCATGATGCATTGACGGGTCTAGTCAACCGAAGCATGTTTCAGGACCGGCTGAACCAGATGCTGGCTCATGCGAAACGGGATGGTAGCCTGGTTGCCGTGTTGTTTCTCGATCTTGACCGTTTCAAGCAAATTAATGACAGTTTGGGCCACAGTGCTGGAGATCTGGTCCTGGAAAATGTTGCCGTGAAACTAAAACAGTGTTTACGTGGCAGCGATACCATTAGCCGTTTCGGAGGGGATGAATTTGTGGTTGCGATAAAATCCTTGCTGGTGCCTGAGGACGCAGCCGAAGTTGCGCAAAAGATTTTAACCCGGCTAAGCCTGCCTGTTGTTGTTAAGAACCAGGAAATTCCTTTGTCTGGTAGTATTGGCATCAGCCTGTATCCCCGTGATGGCATAGATGGCACCACCCTGCTCAAGAATGCCGATGCAGCCATGTATCGCGCCAAGGAGAGTGGACGGGGAATTTTCAGGTTTTATTCCAGTGAAATGAATGCAGGTACCCTGCAGCATTTATCCATGGAAAACGATCTTCGCCATGCGCTGGATCGAGAAGAGCTCCTGTTGAATTACCAGCCCCAGATTGATTTGAAAAGCAGTTCTGTCGTAGGGGCCGAGGCTCTCGTACGCTGGAAGCACCCAACCAGAGGAATCCTGTCTCCTGCCGAGTTCATCCCGCTAGCCGAAGAAACTGGTTTGATCGCTCCTCTGGGGGAATGGGTGATGCGTGAGGCCTGCCGCCAGATGAAAGCATGGCAGCTCAAAGGTTTCCCTCTTCTTACCATAGCAGTCAACCTTTCTTCACGGCAGTTTAAGCAGCAGGATATTGTCATGCTGGTCCAGAAAATCCTTGTTGAAACAGGGCTTGATGCAGACAGGTTAGAGCTGGAGATTACCGAAAGCGCAGTCATGCGGGATGCCCATGAAGCCATAACGACTCTGGAACGGTTACGGAATATGGGTGTAAAACTGGCTATTGATGATTTTGGAACAGGATATTCATCCTTGAACTACCTTAAACGTTTTCCGCTCAATCAGCTTAAGGTCGATCAGTCTTTTATCTGCGGTATTCCAGCCGATATAGAGAATGCCTCCATTACCACGACCATTATCACCCTTGCGCACGGTTTGGGGTTGAAGGTCGTGGCAGAAGGAGTGGAGAATGCGGCACAAGCCCAGTTTCTGAACCAGAATCACTGTGATACTGTCCAGGGCTATTATTTTAGCCGCCCACTGGATGCCGCCTCTTTTGAAAGCTACCTGATAACTACTTCAACTTGGCTGCGCATGCCCTGTTAGCAGCAGGGCATGCAGCGACGTACGATGAAAGCGAGACAGAATGGAACAGATACCACATGAAGCAAAAGCGTATAAAAAGACCGCCCTCTTTTCGAACGAATCCGTACCGGAATCGCTTTTAAATTTCCATTTGATTCAGGATAAGACATGGGCAACGATTAATGTGCAAAGCGGAGCATTAATATACAGGATCTTAAGCCCAGTTATAGAAGAAATTCGTTTAGATCCGGATCACCCTGGTGTAGTCTCACCTGGCGTTCCTCATCGGGTTGAGTTTTTTTGTCCGGTGACTTTCTATCTGGAATTTTACCGTATACCTGCCAGTTTGGACGATTTAAGAAAATCGATTCGATAAGTTTGGGTAAACCAGGGTTTGGGACTGAGGTAGATTGGCGCAAAAATTAACCCACTCCTTGAATATATTAAGCGGGCTCGGCCATGCAAAGCACAAAGGAAAACGAGCGAAGAAATTTTTGACTCCATTCTTCAGAAATGAATGAAAACATATTGCCCGGTCTATCCATGGAAAGTGATCTACGTCAGGCCCTGAAGCGGAAAGATCTCCTGCTGAACTACCAGCCTCAGATAAATCTTGAAAATGGCCAACTTATTGGTGTGGAAGCTTTAGTGCGCTGGCAGCACCCAACCAGAGGAATTATTTCACCTGCCGAGTTCATTCCGTTAGCGGAAGATACGGGGTTGATCATCCCTTTGGGAGAATGGGTAATACGTGAGGCATGCCGCCAAATGAAGGCTTGGCAGGTATCCGCCGGCCTATCTTCTTTCACCATGGCTATTAACCTTTCCTCGGACCAGGTTCTCCAGCAGGACATCAGCCTGCTGGTTAGAGAAGTTCTCGATGAAACCAGTCTTGATGCAGGCTGGGTTGAATTGGAAATTACTGAAAGTGTCGCCATGCAGGATACCCACGAAACCATGGCAGTAGTGAAGCAGTTGCGGGATATGGGCGTTGGGCTGACGATTGATGGTTTCAGGACGGGGTATCCCTCCCTGAATTACCTTAAGCGGCTTCCAATCAACAAGCTTAAGATCGATCAATCTCTTATCCATGATATCCCATCCGATAGCAAAAATGCATCGATTACACTGGCAATTATCAACCTGGCGCACAGCCTTGGATTAAAGGTGGCGGCTGAAGGAGTGGAGAATGCCGAACAAGTCAGGTTTTTAAAACGTAATCATTGCGATATTGCCCAGGGTTATTATTTTAGTCATCCCAAAGATGCAGGATGGCTAAGCAAGTTTCTGGTAAAGAAGATAAGTTATTACTGAAAGACGTGCAAGCTGCTGTCGACGATTGGTATTGGGAATCTCCAGCATGGATTTGGTTCCATGCAGGCTGGCATTGTGAGGGAACTGTTTTTTTATTGGCTCTTCCCGCTCTGCAGGTGAGTTGTGGTTTCAATTCCAGTTTTTATGCACAATTCTCACCTTCTGGATTGAATAATCATGTAAAGGGCTTTTTAACAGCCTATTGCAGGGCTAATTCTCTACACCAAATGATTAACCCTATTCTAACCTTTAGATTCTGGAAATTCCTATGGCCGATTTATTTCAATACATAAACATACCCCGCCAGGAAGGCGAAAAAAAGGCCGCTGAAATCCGCCGAAAC
>JAGWIG010000192.1 GCA_028873515.1 Pseudomonadota bacterium
GAAGTAGAACAGGCGATCAAATCCATTCAAGGCATTTCAAATGCCATGGATACGGCGGTAGATAAGTTTAATAAAAATGCTGTTCCAAATGGTATTTTGACGGCAGAAGGTATGTGGACCTCTCGCCAATTGGACGTGTTGACTCGTATTTGGCGCAACTTAAAGATGGGCCAAACCAAACAATGGGCACTTCCAGTTATTCCGATTCCAAAAGAAGGAAAATTGGATCTTCTCGATTTGACAAAGTTAAATGGCGAAGACATGCGCAATGTGCAGTTCATGAATTTGATGACTGGTATATTCTGCGCGATCTTTAAATTCCCAATTGATCGTTTAGGCTTCCACGCTGCTGGCGCTGCGCCAGATAATAAACCAGACGTAAGTAATTCCCCTGCTGCGGTTCGTGACGAAACAGATGCAGGGCTTGCACCTTTGTTGATGACGATTGAAAATATCATCAATGAATATTTATTATGGCCGCGTTGGCCGCATTTGTGCTTTTCTTTCAGCGGCAAAAATCCAGCCTCTGATTCGCGCGAATATGAATTTAAAACAAATGCGATGACGTGGGGAGAGCGCCGCGCCATGGCAGATTTGCCACCGCTGGACGCAATGGGTAAAGATGACGAAGAAAAGAAGATGTTGCGCTTGATTAGCCTCGCTCCAACTGACTCAAATCTTGCTGGAATCTATCAGAACGTATTGGCCGCTATGTATGGAAAAAATAGTGATGGAGCAGGCCCTGAAGGTAAAATGACTTCCAAATTAGATCCCGCAAAATCCAGAGAGCATGGGCACGAAGCGGGGGCGCGAAGGGATAGCGCGAGCGAAGCCGTATCTGCCGAAGGTTAGCGCGAGCGAAGCCGCATCTGCCGAAGGTTAGCGCGAGCGAAGCCGCATCTTCCGAAGGCTAGCGTAAGCAAACCTCCCCGGCCGAAGGCTAATTTTTAAACGATTTGACCTATTTTTGAGAATGTGCTAGATAAGATTTCTCTAGCACATTCTTTTTAACAAAATTAGGAAAAATCTTTTTTAATGCCTATTAATTCTCCTCAAATGCGTATGCTTTTTGTTCCTTCCGATGCTCAAGGAGGCGCTTTTTATCGTATGCAGACTCCCGCGAGTACGCTGCAAGAATCTGGCTACGCGCATACGCTATGCCACATGATGACGTATGATGAAGAATCGATTAAATCTCTAAACCCTGATGTAATTGTTTTTCAGCATCCAACAACGGATAGAGAAATTCAGGTATTGAGGAATTATAGGCGCGCACTGCCAAAAGCGCATTTTGTATATGATATTGATGATAATTGGCTGGCAGTTCCTGACGAATCGGCGCATAAGCAGCATCTTCCCAAAGACATTAAAGCTAGAATTGTCAACGCTGCAAATCTATGTAACTCCATTACTGTTACTACAGAACCTCTAAAGAAGGTTATGCAGGGTATCAGTTCGGTTAAAGATATTCGTGTTCTTCCTAATTATATCCCTGCCAACACGCTTCAAAATATGACGCGAACACGGAAACAATATCGCACTGGCAACAAAAAAATTCGTGTTGGATGGGCTGGCGGCATCGGGCATGGCGGCGATATTAAACTTCTAGATTCACTTCTATATAAACTGCACGATACCGTGGATTGGGTGTTCATGGGTATGACACCGGAGACGTGTGATCCGCGTCTTTTTGAAATTCATGCGCCGGTTGATGTGCAAATGTATCATGCAAAATTGGCAAGTTTGAATCTAGACGTAGCGTTGGCTCCATTGGCGAATAATGATTTTAATGTCTCCAAGTCAAACCTGCGCGTCTTGGAATATGGAGCGGCGGGGATCGCAGTTCTAGCCTCTGCGATTGAGCCTTATAATTCTTTTGAGAACATCCAAAAACTTCCGTTTGTAGCAGATGTATGGGAAGCGGCTATTCGCAATTTGGCGAATAATCTAGACTTGGTTGATGATATGGCTGAAAAACTGCATGAAGATATCAATCAGAATTGGAA
>JAGWIG010000071.1 GCA_028873515.1 Pseudomonadota bacterium
TGAAGGTTAGGATCAGAACTAATAAAAACTGTTTCGAAAATGTGAAAGATATTTGCATCAAACAATCTTAATTCAGTTGTCGTACCGGATAACTCTTGTAGCTCCGTAAATCTATTCAGTAACACCGTTTTCTGATGAAGGATGAAACTAGCAAGTAAGCCACCGTATAAAACAAATAGCATAAATATGATTAGCCCCTTTAATCGTAAAGATATACCAGGCACTTTTAAAGAGGTTAAGTTGGTTGCTTTAGCATCTTCTTGTAACAGTCTATTTTCAGCCCTGTTACCTAATTTGTTGAGCTTTGATCTCATGTCAAAGAATTGACCAATATACTTGCTCATAAATCCCACCCATCTAAAATGATAACCCATCTGCAAACAATGGCTTTCATCAGATAAGTTAAGTCGCATGGGATAAACCCAATCCCCCTAACAATTAAAGCTGACAGAATCAAGGTTGAATGCGCTAAGGCAATCCTATTTTTAAATCTAGTTTTTTTCGTAATATAATCCCGTAATGCACACTTGAATTTGCTCTGGAGTCCTATCTTCAATGGTGCAAGTAGGTAACCCTTGGGCATTAAAATTATCCTGAATAATATGGGTTGTAATCGTGTTTTAGTTTTAACTAGGTTTTTTGGGTGAACCATGTCAGCTCTTGAACGGAAGTCAGATTTTTTATTAAATTTGGACATGTGCATCTAAACCTATCAATTATATTCGGTGGGTTTGCCTGATACTTCACCTAGATCAATTCGTAAAGGATGAACACGATATACAACATCATTAACCAATTTTTTCATTCATTGCAGAGCCTATAAGTAAATTCAGCATGAATAGGTGCTGGCTGGCCTGGCAATCGTATTGCGAGGTCTATACGATAATTTGTATCGCTGTCCGGTAGCGTAAAGTAATTGCCATACGTAGTAGCACCTGCGATAGTCATGGTTTGCAGTTTTTTAGTTTCCCCAGATAACCCAATCTCACGCACAGTAGCCATGGGTTTGGCATCAGTTATGCGTTTACCGTTAATGGAATTGAATAAGGCAATCATGACGTGATAGTTATTTCCACCTAATGGAAGGCCCCCATGCATTTGAGCTTCCGGGGAAGCTTTCTGATATTGTTTAAGAATTATTCTTGCAGGCATGACGCCTAGATACATGGTTATCCCATGGACTGTTTTTGAATAAGCAGCATTACTGGTATCCGTGCCATCAGCATTTGCGGCGGCGGACAGGGTAAACATCATGATTGAAGTGAGAAAAAGAGTAAATTTCGCTGAAGTTTTCATTTTGATGTCCTCTTTTGTATAGTCCGCACTTGTAATGGTTACAAACGGCTTATTTGGTGTTGTTCAATGTTGCTCTGCGTCAGAACCAATGAAATTGGCTTAGGCGATAGCAACCACATCTGGTAAAGTGAAATCAAAATCTGTGCGCCCATTGCGATCCCCATGAACGTGCCACCAAGCACGACAACATAGGCATATAGCGGATACCATTTGGTGAGAAACCAGGAAATGATATCGGCAAGAATAGATACAAACGGTAAGACTATGAGGGTGTTCATGAGCCAGGGCGAGAGTTCGGCCTTTATGAAAATAACACCCACTGCAAAGAGCATAAGACCGATACCAAATAGATGGATGTGTGACAACTGCACCAAACTTTGTATGGACATTCCTTTGTCGACTTTCGTGACTTGCTGCACTCCCTGAAAAGACGAAAGATTTGGAATCTTTAGCAATGATGAAGTAGTTGCATTGTGACATTCCATGCAGTTTTGCTGCAGAATCGGCCTGATTTCGCTTTGATAGCCTTGCTGCGATGCACCCGTGTTCAGCCAATGAATAATGGTGGCACTCTGGGCGGGTTGAAGATGAATTTTCATGGGCCCTTGAATGGCAGCCTCAAGCCGTGTGCCACTACGGTTTCCATAGTACGACGTGACAATATCCTGCATATCTATACCGGATTTACCATCTAATTGGGCATGCGTCATGTAAAGATACGTCACGGCAGCGATATAGCCGATTCCTATGAGTATCAGGAAAGAAGAATATAAAAGCCTGACGCTCAAGTTTGCAGTACTTAGGGTCTCTTTGACCATCTGGCTCGTTCCTCTAAATTTCCGGGACGAGTTACGAAGATGGCTAGTTGTGAACCGCATTTTTATCTCCTTGGGTAACATAAATATAAGCTTGATGTCCTCCAATACAGCAAATCCCGTGCCAGAAAAAATATGGTTATTTAACATTAAGTTATATGGATTAACCCTCTGCGTTTCTTAAAATCGGGAATACACATTAATTTGTAAGAGTATATTTTTGGGTGTAGGTTTTCTAATTACGAAGACAAATTAACGAGTTGTGCGCATTCTCAAATTTGAGAAGAAATAGATTTTCTAGAAAATGAGAAATGGGATTTTAATAAAAAAAATATGGTTTAATTACAACCAAGTGAAAAAATTTTGATGATATTATTCGTGGTTTAAATGAAGCGGGTATATCTTTCGTGCTTGTGGGGATAGCCTATGCACGGAAATCACTTAACTTATGACGGACATGTTGTTTCTGCAGGATGACCAGTGCAATTCCACCGAGTATGGCTATGGCCGAAAACAGCAGGCGTAAGGTTATGGGCTCATTGAGAAAAATTATGCCGCCCAGGGCTACAATGACTGGGACGATGAGTTGCACTGTCGCAGCACTGGTGGCTTTTAGTGCCGGTAATGCGGTGTACCAGATGATATACCCAATTCCAGAAGCCAGGGCACCCGATGAAATGGCATACCAGAATCCGGCTCTATCCAGGGAAAAGCTGCCATGCATGAATACATTCAATGCTAATGCGATAGGAACAGCGCGCAGGAAATTCCCCGCTGTTACCAGGGTGGGATCGCCCCCGCTTCTCCCGCGCAGGGAATAGGCACCCCACGCAAATCCTGCACCCAGCATCAATAGGGAACTGGGTAGAGGTGGCGCCGAGAGGCCTGGCAGCAATAGGCTGACAACCCCTGCAAAAGCGAGAATCAGACCCACAACCTGTAGCCTCAGCAGGCGTTCTCCTGTCCATATGCCATAGCCGATCATTGTCGCCTGGACAGAACCAAAGAGCAGCAGCACACCGGTAGCCGCCGACAGCCTTACATAGGCATAGGAAAAACCAGCCGCATAGGCAAACAATGTAAACGCCGATATCCAGTTGCCCCTGCCGGTATGTGTGCCCCGTCTCATTAAGGAGATTAGCCAGAGCATCATTGCCCCAGAGACTAGCCGGATGGTAGTAAAGCTGGCTGCATCAATACTGGTATGCCTGAGCGCGATTCTGCAGAGCAGGGAATTACCGGCAAACGCAATTATGGCTAACGATGTCAGTAAAGCGAGGCGTGAATTTGGCATTAAAAGCTTTCCTGATTAATATCGTTCTGGAAGTTTGGGGCACTGAACGAAGCGGTGGAAAAATACCTTTTGTTCCATGCGTTACCGTCATTCCTTTGATTTGAATAGTAACACTAGCTGTTCGCTCTGTGGATAGCTTCTCATGCTGGCTATCTATTCCAGATCAGGCCTGTTTGCTATGACTGGCAAGTGCCAGAATCGATCACTTGTTATTGACCTTTGAATTCTGAAAGCAGTGGGTTTATTTTTCACCTGAGTTACGACATGGGTATTATCGTTGGAGCGGTTGTTTGGCAACAAAATGATACAGTCGTAAAGGGAACTCAAGCTGTCTGATACTAGAAAAACATGAACCTACTCATATTTTATTTATTTAAATAAAATCAGTAATTTGGATAATATCGTTAAAAATGAGCATGGTGTCAATTTCTTAGAGAGCTTTGCACCAAAGTTCAAAAAGCCAGTTAATTTACAGAGTCTCAAAAAAGCGGCTCTGGTTTTACTGAACAATGCCTGAATTAGCGGTATTTTGCTAATTCACGGCGTGTTTTTGCTGTTGTGCTGGTTGTTTAACGTTCATTGGGCGGATTTATCCCTCATTCGGTTGATCGATGACATTCGGTGTGGATGGTAAACGCTCTTTTCAGATTGTAAGCGAAAGCCATCAACATAAAACGCGCCTGGTTACGTGCCAGGCCCAGGTAACGTGCACGGCCCATGCCGTAGTGTAGCTTCATGACACCGGACACGCGTTCAACGATACTGCGGGTGGCGGAATGGTTGCGGCTGGTTTGCCTGGCTGCTTTGCTTAATGGTGTATTACGATAAGCGCGCTTGAGTATGCCATTGCGTATAGGTCGGGTTTGTAGCAACGTGTCATGGGCCTGGCTGGCATAAGCGCTGTCGGCATAGACCGCGTGCTCCTCGCCTGTCAGCAGGATAGCCAGGCATTGTGAGTCGTGGACATTGCCTGCGGTGTAGCAGGCTTTGTTGATATAGCCATCCTCTTCAACATTGATGTGGACTTTATAGCCGTAGGTGGTTCTGCGTTGGCCATCACTGCCTGCCTTGACGTTGTAGGCCGCTTCCGGGTCGAGTGTGGACCTGCCGTCTGCGGTTTTGTCAGGACGGTTGCGGCTGGCCGTGATGACGCTGGCATCCATGATGCTGATTTGCCCGCTACGGATGAGTAACCCGGCTTCTGCCAGTTGAGTATTCAACTGGTTGAGCAGACGCTCAAACCGTCCCTGCTCGCTGAGCAGGTTGCGAAATCGCCATAGGCTGCTGTGGTCAGGGAGGGGTTGATCCAGGGACAAACCGACAAAGCGCCGAAACAGCAAGTCACGCGCCAGTTGCTTCTCTAGTGCCGGGTCACTGAGGTTATACCAGACTTGCAGCAACAAGGCCTTAAACATGATTATCGGCGGATAGGCCTGTTCACCCCGCTTTTTAACGTGGATGTCGGCCAGTTCAGCCGCAATGGCTTGCCAGTCGATCAGATTGTGTACGCCGTCCAGTTCAGTTAGCGCTGCATGCTCTACGAGTAAGGCATCGGCCAGACTGGCTTGTTTAAGGTTCTTCCAGGACATGTTCGGCAGTTCCGTGGTTAGTGTGGTTGTGTTATCGTAATTTTAATTGATTCTCAGGTGCAATGGGAATTCATGCAAAGGTCTCTATTTGTTTAATCAGATCGAAATATTCATTACATGAGAGCTATTATTTGTAGACACACGATATTTCTTTTCTGAATAAGTGTAGTGGACAAGGCGGTGATGATGGGTAATTTTGCAGAGATACAGCACGTCATCAAGCCGGGGAAGGAATCGGGTGCGGAGCTGATTGCGGAGTATGTGGATAGCTGGGAGAAGGTGAATGTTATCTTTGGGTATAATATTACGCATGCGCAGGGGTATTTGATAGGCATGCCGGTTCGGAACAATTTTATAGTCTCGGCGAGGTTTTTGAGTGAGCTGGGCGGGGATAGCGAAAGCCAGGCAAAGACGGCTGGAGGGTTGTTTTGAATATGATATTCTGTGTGTTTGCTTGAATTCAAAATGTTATAGTTGATTTATGATTTAATTCGGTAATTGAATCACAACCAACAATACGATTTTTTCCCTTTATTTTCGCTTGATACATACGTTGATCGGCCAATTTCACCAGAGCTGTTCCTTGAGTAACTTTATCCACCAGCCATTCAGCTACTCCCATGCTGTAAGTTTGAATGGTGTCATCAGGTTTTTTTATAGCAGGACAACGATTTCGAACGATCGCTTCTGCCTGCTTGCCGTCTGTATGCGGTAAAAGCAGCAGGAATTCCTCACCACCCCATCGTAAAATGGTATCACTTTCACGTAACACATCCTGCCAGGACTGGGCCACCTGAACTAGTACCTGGTCTCCGATATCATGCCCCCATGTATCATTAATCTGCTTGAAATTATCCAGATCCACAAACACGACAGCCAAGGGAAAATGGTGGCGGCGTGCCAATGCTAGTTGAAGCGCAAGCATTTCCATGCCATTGCGACGATTAAATACTCCAGTTAGTGGATCCAGAGTAGAACGCATGAAGAGATTTTTCATAAGCTGCAACTGGCTAATGGATGACATGATTCCCACACCAGCGACGAGAATTAACAACCAGATTACTGCGATGGCTTTAAAATTGGGGATCATATAGGCATGGGGCATAACCATTGGAAGTAAAGAAATTACCAGCAACGGTAAAACATAGGCCAGGCATTCCAGTATTGTCAGAGGGAAGATGCTGATGCCCGCCACCATCACAAAGGGCAGGAAAGCGTAACTACTGGCGACAATCATCCCTGTGCTGTTCATTACTACTCCTAAAAGCACTACATGGGAAAACAGGAAAAATATGGAAGGAATGAAAAACAGGCCCGCAAGGGCCAGATGGGACCGTCTCAATGTAGCAGTATGGTGGCAATACAGCACAACAAGCCCAATGAAGGCCGCACTGGCGACCAAGCGCCCCAGGGCCAGCCTGATCCAGACGGTTCTTGGGAACACCAGCATATCTACCGGAATCCAGAGTGGTGTCAATAAGGCAAAAAGATAGGCCATGAATCGGGTTCGGGTCATGATCAAGGTATCTCGCTGCTGTTTAAAAACAGGAGACTCTTCTTCGTCACTCACCTTGCGGAGAAAATGTTCAGTTTCGCCAGAAAAATAGCGGGAGGTTAATTGTGCCAGCCGGTTTATCCAGATCCCCACATTTTTATTAATAGGGTTCAAATTGGGCTCTATCAATGGCTGCATCCTTTTTAAAAAGCTCTGTCTATTTTCAGGCAGGTTTTCAATCTTTAAATCCTGTTATGGATTTCATTGAATGAGCCATCAATTCTAAGAATTTGTTCTAGTTTATTAATGGGCATAGGTCTATAGAACCAGAACCCCTGGGCCAGATCACATCCCATTTCTTTGAGTGCAAGGGATTGTTCTGAAGTTTCAATTCCTTCAGCGATCAGCGTAAGATTCATGGCATGCCCCATTTCAATGATGGCCTTAACAATGGCAAGGTCTTTCCTGTTCTTTAGCATACCTGCAACAAAACGCTGATCAATCTTGATTGTGTTAACAGGTAAGGCTTCCAGATAAGCCAGGGAGGAATACCCGGTACCAAAATCATCAATGGAAAAACGGATGCCTTTTTCCCGGCAGGCATCAACAAAATGGGTCGTCATGGATGTTTTATCCATCAGGGTGGTTTCTGTGATCTCAAATTCTAGATAGCGGGGATCAAAAAGGTGGTTTGACATACAATGTTCTACATGCGCAAGCAGGGAATTGCTTTTAAACTGACGGGCCGAAAGATTGGCTGCAAGGGTCAGTTGGAGGCCCGCTGCTTTCCATAAGGATAACTGTCGGCAGACTTGCTCGATGACCCAGTCCCCGATGGGGAGGATAAGGCTTGTCTGTTCTGCAAGGGGTATAAATTCTGAGGGAGGTAATAGGCCCCGTTGAGGGTGTTGCCAGCGGATGAGAGCTTCTACTCCGATGATACGTCCTGTACGTAAATCAAGCTGGGGTTGATAATACAGCACAAACTCCTGTGCGGTCAGGGCTTGTTCCAGTTCTTCACGTACCTTCAAATAACGGGTCAGAGAAGTGCTTTCCGGAGCGCCATAGAACATATAGTTCCCAGCCTTTCTTCGGCTATGCATACCTAGGGTGTTCTTGGCGGCATACATGGCAATATCGGCATGACGCAAGAGATCCTCAGCCGTTTTTCCATTATCAGGAAACAGGGCAATACCTAGACTGATCCTAAGGTGAATTTCTTCACTTTCTATCTTGTATGGAGAATCAAACAGGTCGAGAAGCTTTTCTGCCATTGCAGCCGCGTCTTCGGCTTCATTAACATGTGTCTGGAGAATAATAAATTCATCTCCACCTTCGCGGGCCAACATGTTACCTGATCCAATAGCTTGGGAAAGCCGTTCAGCGATTTTTTCGAGCACCCGGTCCCCAGCATTCTGGCCTAGGCTGTTATTCACCACCTTGAATTCATCTACGTCAAGAAAGAATAAAGCAAGTTGATGCTGATGGTGTTTGGCTTCAACAAGCGCCTTTTTGAGATGAGTTTCAAGACGGCGTCGATTGGGCAGGCCAGTCAATGGATCATGCCAGGTCTGAAACCACAATCGTTCTTCCAGGTTTTTGTGGTGGGTCAGGTCAGAAAAAACCCCTATATAGTGTGTTATCTTGCATTTTTCATTCTGTACCGCATTAATTTCAAGCCATTCTGGGTAAATTTCTCCATTCTTGCGTCGATTCCAGATCTCTCCTGCCCAATGTTTTTCGGAATTGATTTTCTCCCACATGGATTTGTAAAAACTGGGGTCATGCTTTCCGGAATAAAGGATCTTTGGTGTTTTGCCTATCATTTCTTCCTGGGTGTAGCCGGTGATATGGGTAAAAGCAGCATTAACTTGAAGGATGCGTGTCATGTCATCTGTAATGATGATTCCTTCTTGTAGGTGTTTGAAGACGAGATTACCGAGATAAAGTTGTTTTTCATAATCCGGATTGCTCATAGTATCTAACGCATCATGGCTGGGAGATTCAAACATGATAATTTTCAATGAATATGTTTAACGGTTCTTGTACATGATATGAGTATTGTTTACGCAATTTTTTAGTAATTACCCATCTATTTTAATTTTAAAAACCATTGATTTTAAATTAAATTAAGGTAAATAAAGTGATGTAGATCAATCTATGGCCAAAATTGTCGATCATGTTGAAAATTAAGTGTGAGTGTTAATGGCTATGAAATATTTTGTTAGAGCAGTTCAGGTTGTGTTTAGTTTTTTCATTTCCCTCTGTTGCCAATTTCCAACTAGCTAGTTTCTACCGATTATTATTTTTGTATTCACTAGAAATCAGTAGTGTCCGGTTAAATTATGTCGCACGGGCCGTAAAGCCACT
Source organism: Pseudomonadota bacterium (assembly GCA_028873515.1). Classification (GTDB taxonomy): domain Bacteria; phylum Pseudomonadota; class Gammaproteobacteria; order Burkholderiales; family REEB80; genus REEB80. The sequence goes on from JAGWIG010000071.1 coordinate 8,860, forward strand.
ATCGACGATGGTTTCGAGCGATTTATGGGTGTCCACGATTTGAATTTTAGATTGAACATTCGCGATACTTTCAGGTTTGGTGAACCTGGAGTGAAGCATGAACGTGGGCAAGACGTTGTTTGCGCAAGTCATGGAGTATGTGCCGTGAAAAACCTTCGGACGTATCATCAATCGTTATGGTGGCGATGCTGGAGTGCGCACCCTGGATTGTGCCGATTTGTTTCGGGTAATGGCCTTCTCGCAATTGACGTGGCGCGAGTCTTTGCGCGACATCGAGTCTTGTCTTTCCGCCAACCAGGGCAAACTGTTTCACATGGGTTTGAACGGCGTGCCGGCCCGATCCACGCTTTCGGACGCTTTGAATCAGCGGGACTGGCGCATTTATCACGAACTGGCCATGCGCCTGATCAGGCGAGCCCGCGACCTCTACGCCAAGGAACCGACAGGACTGGGATTCGATGCGACGATCTACGCACTGGACTCGACCACCATCGACCTGTGTCTGAGCCTGTTCGACTGGGCACCGTTTCGCAGCACCAAAGCGGCGGTAAAGATGCATACGCTGCTGGATTTGCGCGGCGCGATTCCAGCTTTCATTCACATCAGCGATGGCAGGATGGGCGACGTCAATATACTCGACATTTTGCCCGTCGAAGCGGGGGCTTTTTATGTGATGGATCGCGGTTATCTGGACTTCGGCAGACTCTTCAAGCTGCATCAGACGGGGGCATTCTTTGTAACCCGAGCCAAACGCGGGATGAATGCCCAGCGCATGTACTCGACCAAGACCAACCGAAGTACGGGGGTGATCTGCGATCAGGCGATTCGGCTCAACGGTTTTTACGTGTCCAAGGACTACCCGGAGCATTTGCGGCGTATTCGATTCAAAGACCCCGAGTCGGGCAAGACGCTGGTGTTTTTGACCAACAATACGACACTCCCGCCACTGACCATTGCCGCGCTGTACAAGAGCCGCTGGCAGGTGGAGTTGTTTTTCAAATGGATCAAGCAACATCTGCGTATCAAGCGTTTTTTGGGCACGACCGAGAATGCGGTGAAAACGCAAATCTGGTGCGCCGTATCCACCTATGTGCTGATCGCCATCGTTAAGAAGGAGCTTCATCTCAATGCCTCGCTCTACACTTTGCTACAGATTTTATCGGTCTCGGTTTTTGAGAAAACCCTTATTTCATGCGCCTTGCGGCCCGACACCGCTGGAACCGTTACACCACCACCGAGCAACCAGATGATTTTGTTCGATTTTTAACCGGACGCTAGTGACTAGAAATAAGGAAAAAATGGCATCTTTGTGGATTCGCCCCCATATTCCCGTACCAGCAATATCAGTTAGCTGCTCGCCGCTTCTCCCTGAACATCCGTGGTGGCAGGTATCCCAACGCACTGTGCGGATGTTCTGTGTTATACCGTTCAAACCATTCCGGTAGTTGTTGCATGACCG
>JAGWIG010000193.1 GCA_028873515.1 Pseudomonadota bacterium
GGTAGTAAGCTCATGCAGCTTGGTGCTCCGAAGATGGCTATGGAGTACTACAGGAATGCCGCTACCATCGGAAAGGATGAACAGGATGTAGCCACTTCCAGAACAAAGCAGCAGGAGTCAGCAGCTGAGACATTGCTTAAGCAGTCTGATATCATTGCTCAGAAGTTAGGTAGTGCTACAACTCCAGAGGAATGGAATCAGGGAGTACAGGAACTTGCACAATCTGGCGCCTTTCAGCCACAGCAAGTTCAGATGTTTCAGAACATGCCATTTCATCCAGCTACTGCTGCGCATCTTCGAGAGGCGTCATTGTCTGTTAAGGATAAGGCTCAGCTGGATATCTTGCAGAGTAATCAGCAGTTGAGACAGGCAAGTGCACAGGCTGACCAAGACTTCAAAGCAACTAGACTTGCGATTGATAAGGCTAAGCTTCAGGAGGATAAGCGCTACCATGACTTGAACCAGAAGACTGGAGCCGCTGCAACTGCTCCTACATCTGAACAGATTAAGTCTGTTAGGGCGTCTATTATCCAGAATATATTTGATGGGGAAGTTCCTAAGGATGATGAAGTGCTTAATGCAGGTGCCTTCGATATCGCTTCAAGAGCGCAGCAGCTTGTTAAGAACAATAAGGGACTAAGCTGGCAAACCGCTGTTAATAGAGCTGTAATGGACAGCGATCAAGCTGGTGACTGGGAAGTTCACAAGGGGGGATGGTTCTCTGATACCACTGCTAAGTTCAGTGGAGTTGGTAAAACACCCGATGATGCTATGCCACTTCCTCAGAACCCAACTGCAGATGATCTAAAGAAAGGCCGCTGGTATATCACTGCTAAGGGTCGTGGTCAGTGGGATGGCCAGAACTTTAACATTCCCGAATAAGTTGTGTCCCAATTTGGGACAGTAGGAGAATCGAATGCCCACTGTTAAGGTGTCTCTGCAGGATGCAATTGGCGCTACCACTTCCACGGACTCGCAGAAGATGCGTACTCCGGATGAGGTGGATTCTATCATGCAGCAGGTTCAAGCTGCCAATACTACCATGACTCCAGATCAGCAAGATCAGATGCGGTCAGATCTTGCCAGTGGTGCAGATGTTAATTTACCAGGACTCGTAGACAATCCTGCCCCTGCCCACGCTGTTAAGAAAATTAGCTTGGCTGACGCTATCGGAGCGCAGCCAGATCAGACTGACTCCAGTGATAGTACTTTCTCAAAGATCTGGGAAGGTATTAAGCGTCCTATTCAAGATGTGTACGCAGCTGCTACTGCTCCCAACACTCCAGTTGAACTGGCCCCAGCTCCTACCGCTGCTGAGACGGATGCAGCGAAGGCCCTTGGATTTTCAATCGGTCCTGATAGAGCAGCTATGGGACTTATGCCAGTTCCTGGGCTTGCTCCGTGGGCTAATCCAGATGAGTCTGCTAGAGTTGTTGCTAAGAGTCTTCCTGCTGACTACGGTCAACCTACCAAGGAAGAAATTGCTCAGCAGAACTCTAAAGGCTTTCTCGACAGTCTCCAAAACCCTGTCGAGAATATTCTCCACAATAGCATCCTCTCCAATGCTATCCAATCCATCTCTCGCAGTCCTCTGCAAGAGAAGTACAAGATGGAGCAGGTTAAGACCTTTCTCCAAAACAAACACATTCTCGATAGCCCATATCAATTCCCAGCAGATCAGGTCTCCGCTGCCAAGGAGTACTTCCAGCAACTCCACGATAAGCAATCTGAGACCACAAAGGATAAGCTGAAGAACATCGTCAGCTCTATCAAGACCGATCCAGGTAAGTTCGTAGCTAACTTGGCAAATGGATTGATTGCAGACCCTGAGCTGCTGGTTTTGCCGGCTGCCAGCGCAGTGCGTGGCGGAGCTAGTGGTGTTGAGGCTGCCGGAGCTGCTGCGAGGGCCGGGCGCGTCGTAGCGCGCGCTGTGGCCCGTGTCGGCGTGCCTGCAACGGAGGCCGCTGCTCTTAACACTGCTATTGATGCAGTCGCTCAATC
>JAGWIG010000194.1 GCA_028873515.1 Pseudomonadota bacterium
GATCGCTTCCGTGATGGTGGAAGTCAATGCAGTTCGTGAAGACAAACATCGGGTAAAAGCGATCAAGGAACGGGTTGATGCGAATGAAAAAGACCCCGCCGCCCTGGAAGAATTGTTGATGGAACTGGGCAAACTTTTACCCAGTGACAAGATGGGTGATCTCTGGAAAAACACACTCAAGTTTGGTGCGGAAAAAATCCGCAAGGGAGAATAAAAATGTTGACGGTAGCTAAAATCTCGGCTTCAAAATCAGAAGCCCTTACACAATATTATGAGCGCACGGCAGGACGGGAAGACTACTATCAAAAAGGCGGGGAACCCCCCGGCCAATGGCTGGGGAAGGGCGCGGAAAATCTCGGACTGGCGGGTACGATTGAAGAGGGTGAGCTGGGAAAAATCATGGCAGGTTTTCACCCAAAAACCGGCGAAGCCTTAACCCCGAATGCAGGCGAGGATGATCGGGCACCCGCCTGGGACTGCACTTTTTCTGCCCCCAAAACCGTATCGGCAGAGTGGGCCGTGGCCGGGCGGGAAGTGCAGCTTGAAATCCAGAAAGCGCATGATCAAGCCGTCAAGGCGGCAACCGAATATTTGGAACGGGAAGCCGTCCATGCCCGACGTGGACATGCTGGGGAAAACAGGGAAAAGGTCAAAGGTATTGTAGCTGCAACCTACCAGCATTCCACCAACCGGAATGGCGACCCCCAGCTTCATACCCATACCCTCATCATGAACATGGGTGAGAGGCTGGACGGGAGCCGGGGCAACATTGATCTGGATACCCGTCACAAAATGACGGCAGGCGCACTGTACCGCGCCGAGCTGGCTGAGAATTTGCGGGAAAAAGGCTTCCAGATTGAACGGGAGGGGGACAGTTTTGGGATCAAGGGTGTACCGGATGATCTGACCAAAATCTGGTCGAGCCGCCATGCTGAGATCAAAAATGCAATGAAAGCAGCCGGAACCAGCGGTTACCTGGCATCGATTCAGGCTTCCCTGCAGACACGGGCAGCGAAAGGAGAAATAAACCGCCAGGAATTCATGCAGGACTGGAAAAAACAGGCCGCAGAATTGGGTTTTACTCAAAAAAAGGCAGAGAACCTGAAAAACGACTCTCCAGGCAAGGTGCTGAACAAACCGGATGCAGATCAAATCCTTCAATCACTAACAGAACAGCAGTCTACATTTTCCAGCATACAGGTGTTGCACGAAGCAGCGAAAGCGGCGCAGGGCGCAGGCATGACGGCAAAGGATGCGGAAACCTTTGCAGAAAAAGCCTTAAGCCGCGAGGATGTAATCAGACTCGAAAACCAGAAAGGCGAAGTTCGTTATACCACAAGGGAAATGCTGGATCTTGAAAAACGCATGGCGGATACCGCCTTGAAAATGAAGGAAAATACTACCCATCGAATCAGCAACCAGATCATCGAAGAAGCGGTTAAAGGCAAAGGACTGTCAGACGAACAGCTTGCTGCTATCCATCATATCACCCATGAAACCGGCGCAATTGCAGCCGTTGAAGGCTGGGCGGGAACCGGCAAAAGCACCATGCTGAATGCCGCAAGAGAAGCCTGGGAACAGGCCGGATATGAAGTAAAAGGCGCGGCCCTGGCCGGAAAAGCGGCAGAAGGGCTGGAACAGAGTGCCGGGATTCAATCGCAAACCATACACAGCCTGATTAAAGAAATCGAACGAGGACAGGCCGTGTTGGATAAAAAAACGGTATTGGTCGTAGACGAAGCGGGGATGATCGGTTCCAGGCAGATGGAAAAGCTGGTGAGAGCATGCGATAAGGCTGGGGCCAAGCTGGTGCTGGTCGGAGATTCAAAGCAGTTGCAGGCGATTGACGCGGGCGCGGCGTTTCGAGCAATCGCTGATAAAATTGGCAGGTTTGAAATGCAGGATGTAAAACGCCAGCAGCATGCCGCAGACCGGGAAATGGCAAAAGCATTCCGGGAAGGCCGGGCGGGGGCTGCACTGCAAAATCTG
>JAGWIG010000195.1 GCA_028873515.1 Pseudomonadota bacterium
CAAGACCCTGCCGCCACTCCTGTAAGTGCAGGCTCGATAGTAATCGACAAAAAACAACTCATTCCCGCCAGGTTTGATTTGTATATGGAGTTCAACCCGCACGACTGGGAAACAAACTGGTTTGCCGTAGAATTACAGGACTTGCTTTTGGACAGGCAGTTCCCTCCTACAGCCACCAACTTCCTGCTCATGCAATTAATGCGTAGGGTTAATCAGTACTATGAGTATGCTACATGGAATAGCCGTGTTGCATATAATCCTACTACTGGAACAGAGGTAGTGCCTTCATGGTTGACTACCGCCGCATTAAACCAAAACTTTTATTATTTCGATGGCCTTATTTTTAAAGCCATTAACGATGCGAATACAATAAAAGTAGCTGGTGCAGTAACATTGACCGCAGCCAATATACGCACCCAGTTAGACACCATGATTACCCTTGTACCTCCGGCTTTACTTGCCAAGTATGGCAAAAAAGGTTTACGTGTACTTGTTGGTAACGCTACATGGTTGCTTTACAACCAGGCATTAAGGGAAGATGCCTTTAAGAATCAGAACACAACCGAGGCTTCGCAGGATATGTGGAACGGTTATGACGTGGTACGTTGCGCCGGTATACCTGATAACACTATTCTTATGTGCCTTGCCAATCCTGACCCGCTTTCAGGCAATGCCTTTATCGGCCTCAACGAATGGGGTGATAAGGACAACCTGAAAATGTCGCCTCTGCAAAATAACTCCGACCTTTGGTTTGTTCGCGCAGAACAAAAGGTTGATGTTAACTGGGGTTTTGCTGACCAATTAGTAATCTACACAACTGAAACCGTATAACCATGAAAAAACTAATATTTCTCTCCGCTTTGTTTATCGGTACTGTTTGTTCCGCACAGAACTCATCGCCCCGCTGGGGTGCCGGGCCTCCCTCTGAGGATAACACAGGAAGGATACTCACCTATGCGTTCACACAGGTAACAACTACCGCTTCACAGGCTATCGCCTACCAACGATTACCTAATGCTTTTGAAAACATTGTGCAGGTTGACACCCTGAAACATGCTTTAACGGATAGCGTGAATGTGATTAACGCCTATAAGGGTGATAAACTGATTTTTACATTCGTTGCCGATACCTTACCTGCCGGCCGTGTAGTAACATTCGGTAATCATCTGAAAAGCGCAGGAACTTTAACAGTACCTAAATCCGCATCTAAATCAGGCCGCGCTGAAATAGCCTTTATGTTTGATGGCACGGAATGGGTTGAACTTTATCGCACTATAACAACTAATTAACATGCAGAACCTACTTACAGGCAATGTAGGGGTAGAACGCCCCCTGGTTGTAACCAATCCTTTGGATAACGCCATAAATGTAACCGATACAGCTACGGCTGAACAGATTACAGGCGGCGTTATAACAAGCACTTCCGCAGCTGCTGTAACCATAACCACACCTACGGCCGCAGCTATTGCCGCAGCGCTTGGTTTTATCGGTGGAACATTCTTTGATTTCGTGGTTGATAATTCAGCCGGCTCAAATACTATTACCGTTTCGCTTGATTCAAGCATTACAGCCCTTGCAGTAATTACAGGTGGAAACACTTTAACTATCGCTTCAGGTAAAGTAGGAATATTCAGGCTTTATTTTAAATCAACAACTGCCGCCTTCATAGCAAGGCTGGCCTAAATAAACAAAAACCATGGCTAAAGAAAAAACAGACGTTGTTATTACAAAAGAATTACAAGATACCGTAAGGCTTCATGACGGGAAAGGCAACGGAAAGCACAGGCTTATTAAAAATGTGTATTTCGACGAAAACGGAAACCATTACTTTAATAAATACACCGTAAAACTTCACGAAGTAGATGATTCCGGCAACGTTACAAAAGTAAAAGATGTTGAATGCTTAGGCTCAACGGAGACTATTGTTCATATCATACAGAAAGGCGTTGGAGGTAAAGTAACCGGGGTAAAAGATATGAAAGCTGT
>JAGWIG010000072.1 GCA_028873515.1 Pseudomonadota bacterium
GAGTTATTGCCGGAGTTGCGGTATCGGTGGTAAGAGAGCAGCAAAAGACACATTGGGAAGCCTCCAGCGTTAGAGGCGACATAATGGGTATTTTGGCTGGGAGCCTGCTGAATTTTGAATGGAGATTCTGATCATGTTTTCCGCCGGAACTGACTTAATGGGCACGCACCTTATCCTGCAAAAGATATTCGATACGCTGCCCAATCCGAAGAATATCGCGTTTGCCGAATTGCTGGAGGATTACGCGATACTGACTAGGGATGAACGTAAACAAGAGGCACGTTTGCGGGACTGTTTTAATGATGCGGAAGGGAGGAACTGATGGTTATCTTATGGGATGAATGGATAAAGGTGAAGAAATGAATATGTCTTCTGAAAATATTTTCATCCTGATTCTGGCCTTCATCGGATTAATTGCCATTGGATACACGATATGGATTTGGCATGTGGCCACTGAAAGCCTTAAACGCACGGAATTATTAGATCCATGGAATACCAATTGGAACAGTCCTGTTGAAATCGAGAAGGAGAACAAGGATGTGGCATGACCTGAGCATTTTGTGGTTGGGGATGTTTATTGCCTTTTGCGTGGTTCTGGTAGTAGGGGGCGAACATGATCATTCCACTCGCAATACAAAATAAGAACGGAATTCAAACTATTGAGCGGCTTGTCATTCCCATTGATACAGCTACACGAGTCCGGATCGAGGTAGCAAGGGAAACGGCGAGAGCGCAGCTGGAACATCGGGAATTTTGTAAGTTGTCTCAAAAACACAAAAAAATTGGTGGAACGACTTATGTGTGAAAAACAGAAAATTTTTGATCTCATTAGCCACTTAATTAGACAGCGTGATTTTTCACTTCGAACATTTGGTCCAGGTGAGCGCACTCAAGGTGTTCTCGATCATATCCGGAAAGAATTGATTGAAATTGAAGAATCACCTGTAGATGTTTACGAGTGGGTTGATGTGATCATTCTTGCATTTGATGGGGCATTAAGAGCCGGACATAACCCCAACGCCATATGTGATGCAATTCTAGCAAAGCAAATCAAGAACGAATCTCGAATATGGCCTGATTGGAGAACGGCTGAACCTGGTAAAGCTATTGAACATATCAAGCAAGAGGAAAAATCTTGAAAGAAATTAAAGCCGTGATTGATTTTGCAAATTTCCCTGGCAATTTAAAAGGAACAGGGCAAACAGGATGGATGGAAGAAGAAGCTAAACGACAAGGGATAGATATTCATAAACCCTATAGGCTATTAACTCCTTCTCCTACTGTTTTTCACCTTATTCAGGAGAAACCTGAATGAAACGTTTTGTCCTCGAGCATAACCGATACAGATTGCCTCAAATGACCCTCTATGAACAAGGATGTTATGTTTTATATCAAGAGGCTTATGAAGCGATTTATGCCGCAATTCGAAGGTGTGCATCAGAACTGGCTAAACACCCTGTTCATCCAGAAATCATAAGCGCAATAAACAATCTTACACCTGAAGACATACTTGGAAGTAAGCCATTGGATATGCCGCTTCCAAAAGACATCGTGATCGGCACTTTGACGTTTCAGAAAGGTACTTCATTAGACGAGCTGGTTGATTATGCAACCAGGTGGCATCGCATTGCCACCAGGACTAAAAAATGACTAAAAGCCGGGGAATTTTACCGCCAAGAATCAAGTGGACTGAAGAACATGTTTCGATTCTTGTGGCCAGGTATCCCCATGAAAAAACCGAGAACCTGGTGGAAGTGCTGGATAGGCCAGTTAAGCTTATTCATTCCAAAGCCAAGAACATTGGATTAAAAAAGACGCAGGAATATTTAAACAGTCCCGACGCCTGTCGGTTGCGCAGGGGAGATAACGTTGGAGTCGCAACACGTTTTAATAAAGGCCATGTCCCGGCTAATAAAGGAACAAAGAGGCCGGGTTATTCCATTGGGCATGGAAGGATGGCGGAAACGACATTCAAAAATGGCCAGATGCCTCACAACACCTGTGAGGTTGGCTCATACCGTTTCGATAAAGACAATGTGTTGCAGCGCAAGATTGGTAATGCCAAGGGCTCAAACAGCAAGCGTTGGCGCGGTGTTCATGAACTCGTATGGGTCGAATCGAACGGCCCGATTCCACCTGGTCATATTTGTGTCTTCAAACCTGGAATGAAGACGAATGTTTTAGAGGAAATCACCATTGATAGAGTTGAATGCATTACCCGAGCCGAGTTGATGTTACGGAATAGTGTTCAAAATCTACCTGAACCATTAAGACAAGTCATACAGTTAAACGGGGCATTAAAAAGGAAAATCCATGGCAAATGATATCGATACATTACGGGACAATCTATTTGAGACCTTGGCTGCGCTTAGGGATAAAGAAAATCCTATGGACATTGATCGAGCCAAGGCAATTAGTGATGTTGCGCAAACAATCATCAACAGTGCAAAGGTTGAAGTGGATTACATGAGAATAACAGGGGGTATTTCAGCCTCCGGCTTCATTCAAAATGTCAGCGTGAGAAAACTGCCACCACCAGCTGCACCGAGTTTACCTGCGAATAATGAATCCGGAACCAGTCAAACTCACGATATTACCCATCCTAAACCAGGCGTCACCGTTCATAAGATAAAAGGATAATTTATGCAGATAGCAACTTGCATTGGTTGTGGCTGTGACGATCATCAAGCATGTCCATTGGGATGCTGGTGGCTTCGCGTAGATTATAAAAAGGGTAAAGGCGTTTGCAGTGAATGTGAAGAGCATGTTAAGACTTGGGATAGTAACGAACCATCCCTTGATAAAGTAAAAGATTCCGGACCTATTCATTACTGGTTTGGTCTAACTTACTCCAGTTATCTTGTTTTGCCTCGTTCCATTCTTCAAAGCATGCCAATTGAATGGCAAAGAAAGTTTGTTGACCTTCTAGAAGAAGCCCAAGAAATAGTATGTCAACCTAATGATAATTATACAGTTTTACTAAAAGACAAAAAAGGGAAGTTTGTTAAAGATCCTTTTAGAAATTATCGTTATCCTCCGCCGATGCCTTGGAAAGAGAAAATATAATGAGCGATAAAACCGGTATTCAATGGACGGAAGCGACTTGGAATCCCGCCACAGGTTGCACGAAAGTCAGTCAAGGTTGCAAAAACTGCTACGCGAAATATAAAGCATGGCCACGTTTAGCAGCAATGAAAAATAATGTGTATTCAGGTCGTGAATTTGAGGATGTCCAAGTTCATCCGGGTCGTCTTGATCAGCCTTTACGCTGGACGAAACCGCGCCGAATTTTCGTTAATAGCATGTCCGATCTGTTTCATGAATCTATCCCATTCCAGTTTATAGCTGATGTGTTTGCAGTAATGAGCTGCACAACACGACATACCTATCAAGTCTTGACTAAAAGACCTCAACGTATGCTCGAATTTTTTAATTGGCTAACCTATGAAGATCCTTGGTCTGATTGGCCTAATCAAGTTAATGCATTAAATGTATGGCCACAATGGAAACCTCATCATGGTCATGGAGGGTATGACAATTGTGGACCAAACTGGCCACTCGAAAATGTCTGGCTAGGCGTGTCGGTCGAAGATCAACAAACTGCCGATGAGCGTATTCCACTGCTGCTAAAAACACCTGCTGTAGTGCATTGGGTGAGTGCTGAGCCATTATTGGGCCCGATTAAATTTGGGACCTACACTCTCTTAACGTCTCATTGTTTCGTGTGTGCCATAGAGGATAAGCTTGGCCAAGAACGAGGAACACAAAGTCATCCAATAAATTGCATTCATAGAACTAAATCTAAGGATACGACAGATGTTGGAGAAGGAATCTCATGGGTTGTAGTCGGTGGTGAATCCGGTCATAACGCACGTCCCACGCACCCTGATTGGGTTCGTTTGATAAGAGATCAATGCATAGCTTCGAGAGTCCCTTTTTTCTTTAAACAATGGGGTGAATGGGCACCAAAGAATTCTGGAACGGGGGTAATGATCGATAGAGTTCCTGATCTTGAAAAATTTATCTCTCTTGATCCTTCCACATTGGTTTATCGAACCGGGAAAAAATCCGCTGGCCGTAGTCTTGATGGTCGTGAGTGGAACGAATACCCGTCCAAGGATTAAGAATGAAAACCTCGCCATTACTTTTCTCTTCTGCCATGGTCAATGCGCTTTTGGATGGAACCAAGACGCAGACACGGCGTCTATGGACAATGCCAAAATGGGCTATGTGGGCTGAACCAGAGGGTAAAATAACTGGTGATATTGTCCCGATTGATCTTGGATTTAAAGGATGGCGGTATTCGGTTGATGAAATTCCTAGTCCCCGTGGAGAGATTGCGGAGCAGGATGGCTGGAAACCAATAGAAACGGCTCCAAAAGATGGGACATTTATATTAACTTGTAAATTGGGATATCACCCTTGTATTACTCATTGGTTGATAATTAATGGATTTGGAAAATGGTTTTCTGATCCAGAAGGTTATGGAAAAGTTTCTTGTTTTCAACATGACTGGGAAAATACTTTTTATAAACCTACTCACTGGATGCCATTACCCGAACAACCAACCATAAAGGAGAACCAAAATGACACCTCAAAGGATCGGCAAAAAGATGATGGAAGGGTGAATTAATTAATGTTTCTGACCCCTGATGAACTGGTTTCATTGACCGGATACAAGAAAGCTGCCAGCCAGCGTGAATGGCTTGCACTACGCGGCTGGAAGTTTGAAATAGATGGCCATGGCAAACCTGTTGTCCTTGCCAATTATGCCGTTGCACGTCTCTCAGGAAACCGATCAAACGCATTGCCATCCTCACCCCTTCCGAATTATGATGCGATCAACTAATCCTCAAGCTTGCCAGAAAATGGGGCGACCGCGCATAAAAAATCATAATCTGCCACCCCGCATGGCCATGAAGAATGGTGTCTATTATCACGTCAGCAATGGAAGCCCAAGGAAGTGGACCAAGCTCGGCTCCAATCTCCCGGATGCACGTCTTGAATGGGCCCATATCGAGAACCTGGACGTGGCCATCGAGGACTGCACCTTTGTTATCGTCGCCGCCAAATATGAACGGGAAATCGTCCCCGAAAAAGCCCTGAAAACCCAAAAGGAATATCGGCGCCAGATACGGGTGCTCAACAGTGTTTTTGGGGCGATGCCGCTGGACTCCATCAAGCCCCTTCATATCAAGCAATACATTAATACCCGATCAGCCAAGGCGAGCCACAATCAGAAAATTTCCCAAAAGAAACCTGCCAAGGTTGCCGCCAACCGGGAAAAGTCCCTGTTCTCCACCATCTTCAATCATGCCAGGGAATGGGGGTACACAGACGCTCCCAATCCCTGCGCAGGGATAAAAGGGCACTCGGAAGCAGGGCGGGATCGCTACGTGGACGATACGGAATACCTGGCTGTTTATGAACATGCTGATGAGCTTTTAAAGGACGCCATGGACCTGGCTTATTACACTGGCCAGCGCGTAGCGGATGTGCTCAAGATGAAGCGCACGGATATAAAGGAGGGGGCAATATGGGTGCAGCAGAACAAGACGGATGCCAAAATACGGATTATGTTAGAAGGCGAATTGGCTGCAGTCATCGAGAGGATTATCAAGAGGCCCCGGAAAATAACGACCATGCAGCTGCTGCAGACGGAAACGGAATCCTTGAGTTATGCATCGCTTCATCACCGGTTTGTGGTGGCCAGAGAAAAAGCGGGGGTTGATTTCCAGTTCCGGGATTTGAGGGCCAAGGCGGCCACGGATCTTGAAAACCTTGAGCTCGCCCAGAAGCTCTTGGCTCACTCGGATCGGAAGATGACCGAGCATTACACCAAAAAAAGAGCGGGCGACAAAGTATCACCCGTAAAAAAGAAGATTTGAGGAATTGTAGAAAAAATGAATAATTGTAGAAAACCAAGGATTCCAATGAATGGCTTTCAATCCCTTGAAAGCCAAGCCGGTGGCGGAGAGTGAGGGATTCGAACCCCCGGTACGGTCACCCGTACAACTGATTTCAAGTCTGATTGTATTTTTAATAAATTCAAGTATTTAAGCTAATTTCCTTCTACAAAACCTTAAAAAATGTCCCGCTGACAATCGCTCTGGGCTTAGACCATTTCAGAATTGTAGATAAAAATTCAGGTGAATTTATGTATAAAAATGTCGATTTTCATTCCATATAGGATATGCAAGGATGTGCCTTGCATATTGATTAACTCTATAAAGGAACAGTGGATATGGAAATTTTAAACGAATGTCCGGACTGTCATGGTCCGCTTAATCAGGTTTTAGGGGTATGTCCTTATGGAAGTAGTCCTATTGGTCTAGGATGTCGCCATCTTTAATGTTATGCATGTGGGTATAGACAAAGGGTATGTCATAACGAAAAAAGATGTGCTGAGAAAGCATCAAGGGAAAGTTAAGTCCCGTAAAGCTTCTCGATTCCGGCAGCGTAGAGGTTAATATGATGATCGGCCAATACGCTGTCATCATTCGAGGGAGGTGGTGCGGCGATTTGTGTTAGTTCGCAAGTATGAAGGTAAAGTTTGAATAAAACTGGAACTTCTGGGACGGGATCGTTCAGGTTCCTCCAGGAACCTTGGGTCACCTCCTGAAGGATGCGTTTTAATTTTGCGAATCCCGGGCGTGGGCATCCAAAGGTATAAACCCCCAATACTTTGCGTCCATTGACCACAAATAAGGCCGCCATAATGCAGGCGCGAGCTGCTCCCAAGCTATGGCCATGAAAATAAACATTGGGCCCTACAACTGCAATAATCTCAGTCAAAACGTCCCTCATGTCTTCAAGGAAACCGGCGTGACACCAGCCAAGCTGTTTATCCCAGATTGGCCAACCCTTAAAGTCACGAAACCAGTCCTCGATCGATTTCGATCCACGAAAGACGATGTGATCATCCTGGCCAAGCTTACGATGCATGACCACGACACTGTCACGAGTCCAGACATGATCCCATGTAACGGTTGGATCATAGGACTCCTGACAGAGTTTGACTGAGATTAATGGCATTTTTATCATGGAGTAGCCCCAGCCAAAGCTTTTCCTGCGCCTAATATGCCGAGACCTGCAGCACCCACTCCTGGCGCACCGGCTGCAATGACACCCAATTTGAGCAGGACGCCTTGAGCATCGAGGACTACGGGAGCACAAGCGATGTGAACGTCTTGAGGCACACCGTTCTGGAATGCTCTTACTTTTACTCTGGTTAGTTCGTAAGCCGAGAAAACACCATTGACCTTGGGAATATTCACGGAATTTGGAATATGCGCTTGCAGGGCGGTTAAACAGTTCACACCGGCTACATCGTTGTTAGCCTTGGCAATGGATATGGCATTCGTTAAATCCGCTTGGGTAATCTGGGCGATATTGGATTGAGCGGCTTGCACCGGGTCAACAGTAGGCTTTTTAAGACCAGACAAAGTAGAGCATCCTGCAAGCAACACCAAAAAAAGCATAATTAGGTATTTCACGGGTTTTTCTCCTTAATGGACATGTGATGTATAAAGATGGGTTTGCCAATATTGGTAAATAAGTTTGTTTTCTATTTTTAATTCGGTTTCTAATAAAGCATTGGTAGCAACTACAATTTGTATATTCATGGCTTCTATTGTTAGCGTATCAATTTCATTATTAAGGGAGATTATTTGAGTTGTTAAATCATCCCAGTCTCTTAGACAGGCATCTTTTTTCGGATCATTTGAAACAACAACACAAGACATTCCGTTTTCTTTTTTCTCAAGTGCGTGAGAAATTTTGGTTAAAACTTTTATCTGGCAATCTGTATCGCAATTGGATGCATAGACTGATGGGGAGAAAACCAAAATCAAAAAAACAATGAATAAGGTTTTCACGGTTTAATCTCTGTTATAGCAGGGGTAGAAATTTGACTTGCTTTGATGTAATGTCCAAAGCCGCCACCTACAGATAGCTTTAAAAGAAGCAACAGGCTTGGATCGGTAATACCCCAAAAATGATTGATGAGGTCATATCCCATCCACAGAAAAAGACAGATTATTGAGATGAGAAGATTCCCGTATTTGGTTAAGAAATTCATTGTTCCTCCTAATGAACTTTAGGGTGAGTCGAATTGAATCAGGTTATGACCATAGATAATTGCTATGATCTTGGCTGCATAGGATGGATCGGTTGCATAACCTGCAGCTGCGATAGCTCTTGTAAATGCAATGGAATCACTGGTATAGGCGAAAGCTTTTTCATAGCGTGGGTTATTCAGTAAGAACTTTGCATGATCATTAATGCAGTCAAGCCATGTTGAATACTTACGCCATTTTGCGGGCACGATGACCCATTCACCACGCAGATACTCTCGTGTGCGCATCTCGATGGTCGGACCATTCCAGGATGGATCGGCCTTCACCCCGAATAGATTCATTCCATTTTCTGCCAACATGGATTGTCCCCAACCGGATTCCAAAGCCCCTTCAGCAATAACAAAACTTGCAGGGATTTTAGTTGTCTTCATGGATTCTTGAGCTGCAGATGCTAAAGCATTGATGAAATCTGATGGTTTCATTTTTCGCCTTTAGAAGTATGTTGAGCCGATAGGAGAGAGATTCATGATTTTCATGGCCGACTCTTTATCTTGTTTGCCCAGGTAGGCGCATCAGTCGTGACGGCGACATTGAAACTTTTGAAGTTTCCTAGGTGGCCACAGAAAAGATGACAATTCACCCCATCGTTTTTGGCTTCGCAGAGCGTGATAAGATTTGTCGGGTCAAGCTCCAGTTCAGGGTGCAGATGAAAGGGGCGGATATGATGCACCTCAAGCTTTGATGACCCTCCACATACCTGACAGACAGGTTGCAATTTCAAATGCGCTGCGCGTGTTTCTGGCCACTTGTCAGAACGTTTTGAAGCAAGGGGATGTTTACCCTTCGCGGCATCAACCAGGTGTTTGATGATTTGCATCGTAACCCCCATAAAAAAAACCGCCCAAAGGCGGTCATGGTTTAATTTGTGAAGCACATTAATTAATGTATTTGATTCATTGTTTTTCTTGCAGGGTATTAATTAATTGCTTAAGTCTTCTTGTTTCAAGAAGAAACAATTTCATGATTCGATGACACTCTGTATTGATTTCTATGGATTTAAGCAAAGTGTCTCTGGCTTCTTCTTCTGTTTTTTGAGCAAGTTCCCTGTCCTTTTTAGCCTGACGGTTTTGGCTCATCATAATAATAGGTGCTTGAATTGCAGCAATCATTGATAAAAATAAATTAAGAAGAATGAAAGGATAAGGGTCCCATGCAGAGCGCCCAAGCAAAGAATTAATTAAGGTGTAGACAATAAGGGTAACTGCAAAAATGATTATAAATCGCCATGAACCTCCAAACGAAGCGACAGCATCGGCGATATTTTCCCCGAATGTCCGATCATCATCCATAAGCATGAATACCAAAATGAGCTAATATGATTAATATGATTAATCCGACAATCCACACGCTTATTTCCCATGCCCTGGATTTCCATGTCTTAATCGTTCCCTTGGCTTCCTGATCATCGTTGTACTCGATAGTGGATACACGTTTTTCAAGCTTGTTGATGTCATCGGTATTGTTTTCAACCTTTTCCTTCAAAGCAGAAATATTTGTCCTGTGATGATCCAGCTCGGATAAAGTAAGAGCCATTTGCTGCATCGATGATGCAATCTGGCGCGTGTAATCCTTATAATCTGAAAAGTCTTTTGCCATATGTTCAACATTGGTCTCGACGCGAGCAAGACGTTCAGGGACGCTATCTGCCGACATTGTTATCCTTTCTTATGGGCATAAAAAAACCGCCAATAGGCGGTAGCATTTGGGCATAGTAAAGTTAGAAAGTAATGGCCTCAACGTCTGTTACTGTTGTAGCGGCTTGAACGGCTGCAATCTTCGCCAGCAAATCCTTCCAGTCCAAGGTATCGATTGCGGACATGGCCGCAGCCAGTCCCTGTAAATCGGCAAAGGTAAAGGTTTGGGTGACATTATTGGTATCCAGCCATACCCCCAGTGTCCATGCCGAAGATCCTGCATCCAGACACGCTTCGAGATTCTGCAACGCAGTCTTGCCATTAATCTGCATCGTATCGCCTGCCGGATAAGTCGAGGTCACCCCCGCAGCGTTCTTGTAGGTAACCGGGGCGTTGAC
>JAGWIG010000073.1 GCA_028873515.1 Pseudomonadota bacterium
CGGGTCTGCTGTTTCGCCCGACGCCCGTGCTCCGACATCGAGCAACGATAAATTGATGATGTCGGATGCTGTTCTCAAGACTGTGCTCCTACGGGCATGACATACAGCACAGAGGCAGTCGAACTTCCGCTAATCGCCTTGAGGTTAAAAGGACATGGAGGGGTGATAATCACCACAGGAGCAGTCATGTTGGGTGCCAGAATCAAGGAATCGGTGGTGTTGCCGTCCGAAGGAATGGCTGGCGTTTCAGGTGTATTTCCGCTGGGAGCCAACGAAACCGCCAAAACGGAGGCACCGGTATTCAGGAAAGCTGCTTGGGTTACGTTTTCATTGGTGTTTGATTCGACCGTTACCTCGGCGTGGGCAGAATTCGTCACGGATAACGCTGCGGTTTTGCCACAGGGACGTAAAAGAATAGTTATGCCTGACATGATTCTTCTCCATAAACTTGATAAGGTTTTCCAGCTAAAACCGGGGCGGTAAAAGATTTCTTGCTGACTTCGACCGTGCAGGTCTGGGTCAGGTATTCCAGAAAATTCCCCTTCCAGCACTTTCTTCCGGCATGCTGAAAGTCAATATTCGGTTCAATCCAGATAAATTCGTCTAATTTGCACCACTTCTTGCAAAAGACCAAATCCTCGCCCCAAAAGAGACCGTCCCGGACTTGAGTCTCGAAAAGTCCGTAATACTGGATGTCTTGGTCCTTGTATCCGGGATTATAACGTTCAGGATAAGCCTGTATCATCTTTTCCAGTGCCGACCGCTTGATTCGCATGAAGCCCGTGCCAATATGCCGGGCCTGAATCAACCCGTTTTCAATGACGCAGTTCAATTTCTCATCCGTCACCATTTCAGGATTGTTGAAGCATAAGTCATCATCTTTTTTGGGTACTGCTCCGGCAACGATTTCATGGGAGTCGTGCAGCAATTTCAGGAAGGATTTCTCGTTCCAGCCCTGATCCGCATCAATAAAGAACAAATCCGTACAGGACGAATCCAGAAAGGATTGCACCAGATTGTTGCGGGCTTTGTCGATGAAACAGTCCCCTCGCACGACACTCCAGACATAATCAATCTGTTGGTCTTTCAGCAAAACAGTCGTCTTCAAGAGGGACGTTACATATTCAATGGACAGATTTCCATCCAGTGATGGCGTAGCAATCATGACATTCATAAAAATCCGGGAGGATTGCTCCCCCCGGTTCCTTAGTATGGTGCTTGGGTTATGGTTTGGGCGACGCCCCCTTGGGACAGCGGATTTTCTACCTTGACAAGATAGGTTTCTCCGGCGGTCGGGGTAATGGTGGCCGCGGTGTTATTGGAAAAGGTAATGCCGATGGCATCCGCTGCGGCCGCCCGTGCGCCGACAATCCCCAAGCCTGCCTGGGCGGTGGGTTTGTTGACCGCGATAAACGCGGCACTGGAAATGCCTGCACCCGTCAAAGTAAAGGTTTGCTCAGCCGTCGTATTGGGTGCGACGATACCGGGCGTCAAAGCCAAGGACAGCACCAAAGATTCTTCGGTGTTGCCAATGGGTGCGACAAGATTGCCAGTCGTGCTGCTGGCTGGTCCAGGATTACTCATTTTAACTCTCCTTTAAGCCGTGACACGGCAAGCAAGTTCAGGATACAAGGGTGCCCATCCATACAGGACATCCAGACGTGTCGGAATCGAGTCATTGTTGATGGTGTACTGTCTCACCACGCGAATGCTCAACCCGATTTCCTTGTCGGCAGCGCGTCCGGCAAAATGCACACCTTCGGGAAGTTCCAAATCCGCCATCGCCACCGTGAACGCGTTTTTATGCATCATGATGTTCTGGCTTCCTGTCACATTGGCACCGGAAGCGGGAAGGCTCAAGGCGGTAACCGTGGCCGTTGCACTGGTGGCCGCCACGTTCACATTCTGGAATTGTCCACCAGTAATGATGGCAGGCGAAACCGTGACCGAGAAGGTTCCGCTGGAAGCTTTACCGGCTGCCGCCGTCACCACGAAATTACGCAGTTTGTTGGACCCATAGGCTTGACGGTTCTGGGGATTGACCGCGAAGACATTGGCAATCGTGAAGGTATCGCCTTGGTTCAGGTTAACGCCTTGGGAATTGGTCAAGGTAATCGTAGAGGTCGAAGACCAACCGGAAGATATGCCAATGGAAGTTGTATCGGCAGTCAAGGTGCCGGCTGTCGAAGTCCAGGCTCCAAATGTCTGCGAGACCACGTTCTGATCCATTTTCCAGTTCATGCCGGCGGTATCGCGTCCCATCATGCCCTTGGTGTATTGTTCACCGATGGCACTTTGTGGCACGAACAAGCCTTTGAGGGAATCGACAATTGTGGCTTGGGTGAAGGGTTCCACAATCATGGAACGTTTTCCGTCACGCGGTGCGCCTTCAGAATCCAGATAGGCCGCAGCAGTCAGGAAGGTCAGCAAATCATTGGGAATGACGCCAGCCGTACCGACAATATTGGCGGTATTGTTCTTGGCCATGAGCAGACCATCCCGGTCGACCTTGTTGGCAATCGCTGCAATAGCCGGTTTGAGGACACGCTCGCTGAAAGGTCCCATTGACAACGCCAAATCCTGTGTCGTGAATTGGGTATCGACGTGGAATTGGGTGGTGAGGGTGACGGGAACGGAGGTTTCATTGAAATCCTCGACATTCAGGGCAGGACCCGTGGTGCCGATGAAACGACCCGGACGACGAACATTGACCGTATTACCGATTTTTGCGCCGGTGACGGCAAACTGGTCGTCATATTCCCGACTGACCTCGCTGGTAAAAGTGAGTTCGTTCTCCAAGACCATCAACGCTTCGTTGGTGATCATGGAGATCGTAAGCAGATTATTAGCCATTTTTGAATCTCCATAAGTGAATAAATTGAGTGAACGGACCTCAACATCTCATGGAGGCAACACGGATATTCCCTGATGACGCACAGGTGGGCGACGTAGTACAGAATTACTTGATTTTACCTTCTTTTCTCATTTGCTTGTAGGTTGCATAGTCTCCCCTGAACTCTCCATCGGATGACAACGGTACGTCCGCAATGGAGGTCTTGCCATTGACGGGAGTAATGGGAGCGGGAGCTGATGAAGGCTTGATTTCCGGTTTTGTTTCCTGTTTGCCTTCCGTCTCCGGTTTCTTTTCCAATTTGGTTTCCAGTTTTCCTATCTCACGAATCGCCGCAATGGGTGACAAGGAGGATAACCGCTTGGCTTCATCCGGGTTTTTGGCCAGATGATAAAGCAGTTCAGGACCGATGTCGCTTTCAAGAATCGCCATTTTCACCGGGTCCGACACCATGACTTCGGAAGAATTGATGACCTCTTCATAATCCGGTGTATCGGTAATTACCTTGTTCTGACGTTCCTGCCAACGGCGTTGGCGTTCTTGGGCATCGAGTTCCATGCGTCGTTTCTGTTCTTCAGCATCCCGATTCTTTAACGCTTGCTTGGTACTCCATTCCGCCAAGGCTTCGGCATACTTGAAAGCATCTTCGAATTGTCCCGGTTCCGGTTTTTTTTCTTCACTTTCCAGGGGCTTGTTACGTCCTTCTATTTCGTCAAGGCGTTGCTGTAAGGCGAGACTGCGCTGGCGTTCCTGTTCCGCTTGCGCTTCGGCATCCTTTCTGGCTTTCGTCAGTTCAGACATCCGTTGTTCGATTTTAGGATTGCCTTTATGGGGCTTTCCTTCTTCGGAGGTATTCGCTTCGGCGTTGGGTTCAGATTCTTCCTTGTTTTCGATAACCGGTTCTTGTCCCGATGCAACTTCTACAGGTTTGGATTCAACCGTGTCAAGATTCAGTTTCTTGGCGACAAATTCCGGCATGTTTTCATTGGTCAAAACGGTAGCGGGCATGATTTCCTCATGGATTTTTCCCGATGAAAGGCATCGGTACCTTTAAAGTTCTGTCGTTTCTTGTTCGAGTTTCTGGGTTGAAAGATGATGCAACAAAAGCTGGACCATTCCTTTCAGTTCTTCCACATTCTGCGCGGTCAACGCTTTGGTCTGCGATTCATGCAAGGCAACATTTTCCCGTGTATTGACATCGTGCGCCTTGACGGTCAACCGCATATGTTCTCGTTGGGTTTCGCTGGATTCTTCCATTTGTTTCAACCCCATCTTGAACTTGAGTTCCTGTTCAAGACCTTGCGCCTGCTGGGTTATTTGCTGAAGTTGTTGCTGAAGATGCTTGATCAACATCTGCGCTTGCGGGGGAACTTCCGACTTGTCATCAATCTGGGCAAGAGGATTCGCCGCTGCCAGACGGTCGGCAATGACCTCGGCTCCCGGAAAATCCATGTTGCGGAAAATCAGGTCGCCGGCTATCTGCATCAATTGGGGATTGCCCTGTAAAAGCGTCATTAAGGCATCAACCGCCTCTTCACGCTTGGTATTGAATCCGGGACCGGTATCCATCACGACATCGTATTCGCCAATGGTGACATCGTTCTCAATCTTGTTGATGGCGGTATTGTCGTTGACCGTAATCATGTCCGGTTGCCCGTCATCGCCGATGATTCTTACCACACGCTTGCGGTCGTAATACGTCGGAATCCAGTCGAGGATGATGCGCCCCGTATGTTTGATGGAGTGTGTCAGATTATCGTAATAATGATAATTGGAATTCTCGGATTGCCCTTGCTCGGCACGTATTGCTTTCCCGGATTTAGGCCCACTCGGTATGCCCATTGCCGGGTCGAAAATGCCTACGGTAGCTTGTAAATCACTGGAAAAGGCCATCGAAAGCTCGATGGCTCCAGCAGGAGGTCCTTCCGGTTCGATATATTGCGGAGGCGGTGCAGGGCGTCCTTCCACATCAGTTTGCTTATACCGCAAGGAAGCAATCGAGCGTACGTTGGCTTGGGCAAATTCGTTCTCATGCCCTTCATCCTGTCCCTCGGCCATCAACCATTTCGCCTTGGGAGCCAGGGCCATTTTTTCCGTCATGGCCGTGCGCCAGAAGTTATACATCCGTTGCGGGTCTTTGGCATCGCGTACCAATCCTGATTTCTGACGTTTTCCGTCAATGACCGTGACTTCGCCATATACCGGTACCACGGGAATGTATCGACCTGGTAAGGTGCGTTCTTCCAGGATTTCGAAAGCGGTCTGTTTATACCACTTCACCTGCTTTCGCATGCTTAAACGGTCGCCAATGATGGAAAGATGCATCTGGTCGAGCATTTCCATGGGAGGAAGTTTTTCTTTCCAGTGCGTCGTACCGTCCGAAAGCTGAATCAACGTGTCTCGGATTTTTTCTATCTTGAAGTATTCGGCCAAACGGATGTCGTATTTCGTCAACCAGTCCGGCATGACATCGCCGGAACCGAAGAAGCGGAACCCGCTGGAATCCTGCGCATCCGGGTAGAGACGCTTGAATTCCGTCTTGGTCATCATGTCAGTAATCAGGCATGCTTCGGCATCAGACCCGTCCGGCAAGACCGAATTGGGGTCAAAATACACGCTTAAAGGGTTCTCAATCGCGCGAATATAAATATCCTGATCCATCGAATCATCGCGGATATAATCCGAGACCAAACGCCAATAGCCCCAGCCCATCTTGACGGCAAAGTCAAATCCCAAATCGTAGGCATGATCCGCATTGGATTTTTCTTCTATGCCTCGCATGATTCCCGTCAGGATTTCAGCAATCTTTGGGTCAGAAATGTCATTGACCGGATGAATCTTGATACGGGGACGTTGTTGGCGTTGGCCGTTCGTGACTTGACGGATATATGACGCCAGTTTATTGATAGTCAGGCAAGGACGGTTTTCCAGTTGGCGACTGTTCTGCATCTGCACCGGCCACTGGTCACCCCCGACAAAGCGCAGGTCTTCAATGGCATTCCGCCGGTTCTCGCTATCGGCTTCGGTCACTTTGGTAAGAAATTTGACCGCTTCCTGGATGTCAGGCATGGAGAATCACCTTTGTTTGTCTTTTATCAAAATTGGCGACCGCATGCGCTGCATCCACCAATCGTTGAGCCGCCGTTTCCATGTCCTTGCGATGCTTCTTGTCCCGCGGAAAAGAATGGAGACTTACCCAGCAATCGTAGAAATCGCGCAATAGCTCTAATTCAATGTTCATCCCATCCATCCATTCGGTTGATAAATATCCATGATTTTGGCGAATTTCCTGACTTTCAAGGCCGCAAAACGCCGCATCATCATCGCATAGCGGGTGGCGGAAAGCAGGTCATCATTGAGCTTGACAATCAATCCATCCTTACGATGATACAACCTGAATTCCTCGAACCAGTCATTGAGATGCGAGAAGACTTTCAAGCGGCCCGTCTGCATGCGTTCCAGCATTTCCATCACGCCAGCTTCCAAACCGTTCGAGCCATCATCAAAGGTCGAGCGTTCGGGCAACATCTTGAGTCCTTGCTGGCTATATTGATGCGCCAGTTCTTCTCCGGAACCCTTGTCATGCTGCAAGCCATCATGCGGCCAGGCAAAAGGTAGCCAGTTCCCCCATGAGCGTACAGAAGGCGCAAACATCGCCGGCGTCTGTTCCCGCGCCCGATGACAGGCTGTGACATACAACGTATCCGTATCACGGTCCCAGGCCAGTTTCACTCCAGCACTCGGATGGTCCCAACCGAAATCCAAGCCCCCAATCTGGGGCCAATGGGACGGAATCTCGAACGCATCGACTTTGATAAATTCTTCGTCAACCGGGAAAACCCGCCCTGATCCGAGTGTCGGAATGCCTCGCGCCCGTGCTTCACGTTCATGGGAGGGATAACTGGCAATAATGGCATCACGCTCTTCTTGCGAATAATGCAAGGCGTCCTGAATTTCCATCTGGGTGACATGCGTTCCGACCGTCTTGTCGATAAGAAAACGCTTGACCACACCAGTCATGCCCAACAGGGGCGTGAAGGTGATGAAGACCGGACACAATCCCAGATTTGTCCGCGTCAAGCCTTCACTGTAAATATCGTAAGGCGGTTCTTCATCGAACCAGACAAATTGTAAAGTAGGGCCTTGCCACTTCTCTCGACCCTGGTTGTAAGCCTTGAACCCGATAATGGAATCAGCGGCTTGCACATCCGCGCCTCCCCCATGTCGAATGACCAGCGTATCCAGTGCATCCGCAATGCCACGACTCGGTGAAAAATCCTTGATGGCATCCTTGGGAATCATGCCCGTACCGGGTGCGCCCAATGTGCCATACAAGATACGCTGTGGATTATCCCGTGTGGATTCGCTGGTGACGCCAGCAACCCACCCGTGGATGGCTTGGTCAAAAACCTTGCCTTTCCACCAATCGGGGTAACGTCCGGTTACGTGCATGGCAGTTTCCGCGCCGGCACATAAGGTTTTGCCGAGCTGATTGCCTGCCATGAGCAGGCGTTCCCGGTAATTCAATCCTGCTTCGTGAAATTCCTGTTGTTTGGGATAGGCTTCATAATCCTTCAGGCGATTGAAATTCTTCCGAATACTGCGTTCCATCTCCAGAACTTTGAGCGTTGAGAATAGCTCGGATGGTGTGAACGGCAGCGTCGAGTTGTTCATCGGTAATTTCTTCCATCGGTTTTGATATTTCAAATTCCTTCGGCATTAACGAGGCAATCGCACGAATGTATTCATTCGGCTTTTTCTGGCGCATCTGGATGATGGCTTTCTTCCCGAACTTGGCAAAATCATCCGCTAACGCATTCATGAAATCGCCTTGTAAACGATTCCGCGCACCCACCGGCTTTCCACCAGGATTAGCTACCTGACCTTTTTTGAACTGGTATTCTTTGGGAGGGTCTTTATAAGCCATTTTTTTACCTTTTTCTGGGGTAATTTAAAAGAATTTTAATTTTGTATCATCTTGTATCAATAAATTATGTTTCAATATTATTTCTTCTTGCCACCATGATAATTTTTTTGGCCGGGAGCAGCATGAGCTTTTCGTGCCACCTCTCCAATCACTCCACTTGGAACGCCTTGAGCCTTCAATTGGGCAGCGCGTCCACCATGGCCTAATTTATTGGATTTACCTTCAAACGTGCCTGATTTCTTGATTCCTGATTTCTTTTCCATTTAATCCTCCACAATTCCAGCTATATCCGCTTCTTGCAAGACAAGGTATTTCTGTCCGTCTTCATGGTATTCAGGGAAGACAAACTCGCCGAAGCGCACTTTCTGACCGACTTTGAGGTCAAGGGGATGAATATGGCCTTTCCCATCCACTTTACCGGGGCCTACCGCCATGACTTCCCCTACATTAGGCTTTTCATTCAGGATAACTTCGATGATTTCACTGGCAATTCTGGGTACGGGTTTAACAATCACTCTGTCTCGCAAAGGACGTATCATCATGGCCCCGTTGTTATGGAATAAAAAGACCCGTCGAAACGGGTTAACCGCAGGGGAGTGGTTTATCGGGATGTGAACGGTCTTCCGGCTCCTGCCGTTGTTTTTCCGCCTGTCCGATTCAGGGAGGCGCATGCCATTCACATTCGGATAAATATTTTAAATAAATGCTTGCATTATTTTTTAATGCGTGTAATATAGGAACTGTAGCAACACACTTAAACTTTGAAATTGAGAAGGAGAAATAAAATGGAGACAGTTAAAGAAATTCAAAAGCCAGTATACAAGTCCATTTTCGGTGCAAGGCGTGGAGACTCTCCGCTCCGCTACGAAACACGGTATGTCGTCATTGACGAGCATGGATCGGTAAGCTGGGACTGCCAGACTAAGGAATCTGCTCAGCGATTTGCTGATGCACGTAACACCTGTAATCGCGAAGAAGAATTTAGACTCGCAGAAATCGCCCAGCATGGCCGCGAGCTGACGGAAGAAGAAAGGGCTTTGCTTTCCAAGGCTTACTCAAAATGAGTACCTTTCAATCACAGGCTCATGGATAAAAAAGGAGATTAAAATGGAGCTTTCTTATAATACTAAATTAACGATAACCGAAGTGGCTAAAAAACATATTGAGAAATTGATCGAACGCGGTTATCACGCCGATCAGATCGCGGAATTTATTACACGTCCCGGACATATTCACAAAATTATCATGCAGGCTCAAGAGCTTCACGTCCTGTGTTTTGATAAAATATTGGAAGATGAATCATGAGTCGTCCACGTTCCCCGCGCCTGATTGCCGCCCTCGCTGCTGTGGAGGGTGGCATGACGGTCTATCAGGCAGCCAAACTGTACGGCCTGCACCAATCATCAATCCATCGCACCATCAATCCTCCAGTGCGACCCAAATGTCCATGCTGCGGAAAAACCATCACAAAAAAAACCGAAGATAAGAGAATGGGATAATGAATATTCAGGCCGAACGAAACCATCGTTCATTCAGCCGTGTTCTAATTTCCCGCAACTCACAGGAATTTGTAAGCCTTATCCATACTTATATCACTGATTAATTAAGGAAGCAAGTATTTTATTCATCGCTCCAATTCTATCATCGTTCTCACATTGACCTTTCTGTCCCATTCACCTATCAGGTCATGAATGGCTCCAAGTCGTTTACCCAATTTCTGAACTTGTTCCGCGTTCATTTTCAACGCCTTCATCCTGTCCTTGTCGCTCGTTCTTCTAATCCCTGTGCCGCTACATTCCATGCAATTCACCAACCGCTGCGAGAAAATAACCTGTCCCCCACCCCCGCAATGCAAACACTTGTCAACAAGCCATTCATCCAGGGCGCATTGGCAAAGTTTTTCGCACAGTTCTCGGCTTTCTCCATGTTTTCTCATTGCCTTTGTAAGTAAAAAAATAGCCGTTTTATAACATCGCGGGTCATTATCATATTTAAGCCTCCAAAGTACCGTCCCCAATCGTTTCGACTTGGAGAACGCTCCCAACCGGTCTATAGGCCGCTCATGCATTTCATCCGAATCCAGCGAGGAATTCAATGCCGCTGTCACACTCTCTCTCATGTTTGGCATGAATTTACTTCCTTTTCAGAATAACGGTCACACCTTTGACCATGAATCTTTTTCAGGTTGCATCGAACATGGGATTCACCAAATACTACAAAATGCAGTTCATGCCTGCATCCGATGCAGCTTCGCTCTTCCAGGATTTCAATGACCTTGGCCGGGTCCTGATAATAAAAGGAATCAAGCGCCATCAAGAGTCCTTTCCGTAATAGGATTTAATGACATCAATGGCTTCTTCTGTTGAATGACACACCGCTGTTTTCCAGCC
>JAGWIG010000019.1 GCA_028873515.1 Pseudomonadota bacterium
GGTTGCATCAGCAGCCAGGCCAGAGCAATCTGAGCAATGGATATCTGACGTTTTTCGGCCATGGGGCGCATGATATCAATACAGTTAAAAACCCGAGATCTGTCTACCACAGGAAAATCCAAATTGCTGCGCCGACTATCTGGGGGGCCTTTTCCATCAGGACTGAATTTTCCAGTAAGCAACCCTCCGGCCAGAGGACTCCAGATCATCAGGCCAAGATGCTGATCCTTGAGTAACGGGATCATTTCCCGTTCTATGTCCCTTCCCGCAATCGTGTAATAGGCCTGAACACTGGAAATACGCGGCCAATGGTTATGTTCGGAAATAGAGAGGATTTTCATGACTTGCCATGCAGCCATATTGCATACCCCAATATATCGAACCTTGCCGGAACGCACCAGGTCGTTCAGGCAGGCCATGGATTCTTCAAGGGGGGTGAGAGGATCGAATCCATGAAGCTGGTAGAGATCAATGTGGTCAAGTTGCAGGCGGCAAAGGCTGGCATCGACTTCGTTCATCAGGTGATAACGGGATTGCCCCCGGCCATTTGGGAGCTCGTTCATGATGCCGGTGGCCTTGGTAGCCACGACCAGTTCTTCGCGGGGCAGCCCCAGTTCCTTGATTGCCTGGCCAATATGTATCTCTGATTTTCCGAGAGAATAGACATTGGCGGTATCAATAAAATTAATGCCTGCATCAAAGGCAAATTTTATGAGTTCATTGACAGCTTGTTGTCCCAGTCCTCCCATAACTTTCCAGAAACCTTCATTGCCATAAGTCATGCCACCAAGGCACATTTCGGATACATAAAGACCTGTGTGGCCCAATAAACGATATTTCATGGCGTTTTCCTAACAGATTAATGAAAAAGAACCGGAGTAAACACTGGGTAATGGCTATGAAGAAATGGCAATACCGGGTGTCCAATTTAATTGGTGGGTTCAGTAAGCTCCTGGTATCAGGCAGGGCACGAGCTGGTTGATCCCAGGTTATCGATTGCGTTTGATAATGAAGCCATTATCAATTCTATCAAAACCAATCCTGGGGTAGTAGCCTATTGCCTCAGGAGAGGAGATAAGGATAAGCGCGACTTCTTCACCAATGACTGTTTTGATACGGTCAATAAGTTCACTTCCGATACCCTGGTTTTGATAGGACTTGACGACGGCGAGATCAGATAGATAGCAGCAGTAACTAAAATCAGTTAAGGCACGGGCCAGTCCAATGAGGCGGCCTTCATGCCAGGCCGACCAGGTCAGGTTGGCATTGGCGAGCATGTGTTCGATTCTTGCCAGATCATTGGTGGGGCGCCGAATCCCCGAAGCATTAAAAACCTCGGCGACCTCGGCTGCTGAAAGGGGGATGTTCTGGCTGTATTCAATCGTTGTCATGCAGGAAAACTCCGTTTTTTATGTGCCGCCAAAAAGTAATAAGAATTTTTAATCTGCCCTCTAGTCCAATACCGGATTTTATAATGGTATTTTCATTTTTTTACCCCCGGCAACACTGAAGCCCTGTTTCTCATAGAATGAAAACGTGCGATCAAATTCAGGAAGGGGCGGGGTAGTAACCTCCAGTCGTTTCCACCCTTTATGTTTTCCATATGCCTTTACCGCATTCACCAGGCGTTTTCCTATGCCCAGGGAACGAAAACCCCCGATAACATAAAGTTCCTGAATAATACCGTATGTCCCTTCTGCATAGAGGGACAGGCTTTCGCAAAGCGTGATGAGGCCAACAGCTCTATTGTTGATGCTGGCTTTATAGACAATGTATGAGCCGGAATTGATGAATTGTTCGCATCGCGCAGTCATTTCTTCAAGATTGATGTTAAAGGAACTGGCTCCTGATGCAGTCATGATCTCGTTAAGCAATGCGATGACGAGGGGCGCCAGCCTGCTTGACTCTTCAGGGTAGGCCTGTTCGATTTTGATTTCATTTTGATTCTTCATGGCTGTCTATTCCAGGCGAGATGATTTTTTGGTTTAAATGGATTGGCATGATAGTTCCATATGTTTTTCCTGTTGAAGTAGTAGTGCAGCGAACTCAAGTTTCAGGACCTGAAGAGCGGGTACTGAATCAGGATAGGGAAACCAAATCGAACCGCAAAAACCTTAAACCCTTAAACGGCATAATGTCCTGTCTTGCTACCTTGTTCAATACCTCTTGAAAACCATGTTTTTTTCTCCCCGTCTAGGGAATGAGTGCTGAATCCTTTGCAGCGAGGCTTCCAATGGCTGACCAGTCCATGTGCTCCTTTCCCTGTGCTGCCAGAGTGGTAAACCGTTCACGTAAAATACAGGCGATGGGAAGGGGGACGTTCAGCTCTTCTGCTGCAGCCAGGGCCAGTTTTATATCTTTTCGTCCTAATTTGGCTGCAAAACCAGCCGGTTCAAAATGGCGATCAGCAATCAGGGTTCCATAGTTCCGGTAGACCGGGATATTGAAAAGGCTAGATGTAAGAAGATCAAGATACTGATGTCTGTTTATCCCACCCTTTTCAACCAGGGCCATGGCCTCGCCAAGAGATTCTATGACTGAAGCAAGTAA
This sequence comes from Pseudomonadota bacterium, assembly GCA_028873515.1. Taxonomy (GTDB): domain Bacteria; phylum Pseudomonadota; class Gammaproteobacteria; order Burkholderiales; family REEB80; genus REEB80. The sequence goes on from JAGWIG010000019.1 coordinate 2,551, forward strand.
AAAATTCCCACTCAATTTCACCAGATTTGCCTGCTCAGGGCTTTCTGACATAATGAATGTCCGTTGTCCCAGAACGTCAAACAGGGGCTGGATTTTTTCTACCAGGGGGAGTTTTCCTGCCACAATCATGAATAGTTTACCCGAGCCGGCTGCGTCAGGCCTTCCGAATACCGGAGCAGAAACATAGCCTTGGTGTTTTTGTGTATGGGCCTGGAATAGCTGTGCAGACAAGGAAACGCTTATGGTACTGCAGGAGACATGAATGGCGTTGGGTTTGAGAGATTCCAGAACACCGTTTTGACCCAGTACTACATCTTCAACCGCTTCGTCATTGGCCAACATGGTAAAAACGACGTCTGCATTGCACACGTCGGCGATATTTTTGGCATCTTTGGCTCCTGAAGCTATCAAGGGTTGCAGCCGCTCCCTTGAACGATTGTAGACAGTCAGGTTAAAACCTGACTGGCACAGACGCGTAGCCATATTCGTTCCCATTTTTCCAAGCCCGATAAATCCTAGTTCCATTTTATTTCTCCTGAAATCAGGGTGTTTACTGAAAATTGGCCATATCGATGACGAAACGGTATTTTACGTCGCTTCTGAGCATCCGCTCATAGGCTGTATTGATGTAATCCATGCGAATGAGTTCAATATCCGAGACCAGATTATGATGAGCACAAAAGTCGAGCATTTCCTGTGTTTCGCGAATTCCGCCAATGAGTGAGCCGGCTAATTGCCGGCGTCTGAAAATAAGATTAAATACTTCCGGAGACGGATGCGGTTCTGCCGGAGCGCCTATCAAGGTCATGGTTCCATCAAGTTTGAGAAGCTGAAGAAAGGGATCCAGATTGTGAGGGGCTGCGACAGTATTCAGGATAAAGTCGAGTTTGCTGGCATAAGCCTCCATCTGCCTGGTATCCGAGGAGATACATACTTCATCGGCACCGAGTCTTTTGCCATCATCAATCTTGCTGGGGGAGGAGGTAAATAACACTACGTGAGCTCCCATGGCATGGGCAATTTTGACACCCATATGCCCAAGACCTCCAAGACCTACTATGCCCACTTTTTTTCCAGGTCCCGTTTTCCAGTGTCGTAAAGGTGAATAGGTAGTGATTCCTGCACAAAGGAGGGGAGCGACGTTCGCCAGATCTTTTTCATCATGTTTAATCCGCAGAACAAAGGATTCTTTGACGACTATGGTCTGGGAGTAGCCGCCATAGGTATTTTCACCTCCAAACACTGGGCCGTTATAGGTGCCCGTAAAACCTTTTTCGCAATATTGCTCTTCTCCTTCATGGCAAGGCTTGCAATGCCCGCAGCTATCAATCATGCAGCCGACCCCTGCCAGATCGCCGACTTTTATATTCCGTACTTTATTTCCCGCGGCGACAACCCGGCCAACAATTTCGTGACCTGGAACAGAAGGATAGAGCGTGTTTTTCCATTCGTTTCGTGCTGTATGCAGATCGGAATGACAGACTCCGCAATAGAGAATACTGATTTGCACGTCTTCCGGGCCGGGATCACGGCGATGGATTTCAAAAGGGGCCAGTGGACTTGTGGAACTTTGTGCTGCATAGGCTTTACTTTTAATCATGATATATTCTCCAGTTTGAAAGTCCTGGGCAGGGAAGATGCCAATGTTGAATGCCCGGTAATTGTTTTTTCAGTCGAGTGATAAGAAGGTTAATCGGGTCATGCCAATAGAAGATTGACTACAGTTATGGCCCACTCAGGGATGGGTGGTTTCCCCAAGAATCCGTAACCCCATTATGCTCGACATCGGGAAAGCGGAGAGAGACGGTATTTTTCAGTTTGAGCTTCGCATTAGCTTGGGTCTATCGAGCATACACCGGAACTGGACCTCGATCGCGACGGGACAAAATATTACCCGATATTATGCTACCTTGTTCGTTCTGGCAGAATAGATCGATTGCATCTGATTAGAAACCAGAGGTGTCTACCATCCTGCCAATCCAATTTGCCTGGTTAACCAGGCGGGTTGCAAACGTCATCAGGCGGTGAGGCTCGCCGGATTGTACTGTTCAATTGCTGTCACACTTGTTCCCCCGAACCGCATTCAGGTAAAGGAAGAAACAGTTTCTGGAGTTGTATGCAGCATAGTGTTATCCAGAATTCAGTTCTGTGCCACTGACAGGGCGGCCATGCTGCTTGTGTAAAACCATTTGGGCCCCTGGAAGGCATGCATATTTTTTTTCCAGTGCAGTCTGCTGTTCGAACCTAACGGGTTTTTCCCCATTTGAGACCATCAGGGTATAAGTTGATTCTATCATTATTGGCAGTTCGTTCAATATTTCTGAAAATGAATGTTCCGCTTGAGGAGGGTTCCAGTTTTTTATATTTTCGTTGAAGCCAGCTGCATGTAGGTGATCATTAGCGCGGAAAGGGCTACAACTGCAAAAGTTACGATGAAAACAAGCCCTCGGCTAGGCCGGACTTCGCCTCGTTCAATGGCCATATTGACAATATGGTAATGCCATGCGGCCAGTATTGAGAGGATACCTCCGAACGCCATCATGGTTTCTCCCATAGGCAGCGACATGCCTATGCTATGGATCTGTATGTTCGGATCCAGACGGATTGCTATCTCGCGTAACCATACCCCGAACTTTGCTATGACAAACCCAAGGGTGATGATGGCAATGCTTGTTCGAATCCACGCCAGGAAAGTCCGTTCGGCAGCCATGTATTCCGTGGCAAGTTTGTCTGCAGGCAATTTCGTTTGCATGAGTGGTGAAATTTATTGGGATTATGGAAAAGGATAGCATTTTTTTAGCAGGTGACCCGAATTTTGTTACCATGAAATTTTTACTGGTGGAATTTCATTTTATAAATCCGGCTAAATTTTTAGATCTAGCGCTCTGGATGTCGCAAGAGTTTAATGGTGTTTCCATGGTTAGTGTTTTTCTTGAGTTGCCATATTTGTTTCGACATCATGCTGCGGCCTCTTTTCCATGGCTTGTTTGGGCATTGCTGGAAAGCCTTGCAGGCATGATTCAATATCGGTAGACCTGGGTAAACCACCAAGGTGGAGTGTCAAATGTTCGGGAAGGCAAACTGGATAATTTCCCACCCATGTTTTGCAGGGGTAGGGTTTGAAGAGAAAGGTTGCTAACCTGGTTCAGGCAATGGAAAATACCCGTAGGGATTCATGGTTAAAGGAGTTCATGATGAAAAAAATTCTGGGTGTTTCAGTTTTGCTGGCAGGGATGGCTTTGTTGTGGGCTACTTCCAAGCCTGTACTGGCCGAAGAGCTGGCTGCCACGCCACAGCCCCCGGTTAAATCGCTTTCATCTGGCCCACGGCAGGCAATTGAACATCTGGACGAAGCTTTGCTTGCTTCCATGAAATCTGCCAAAAAAATTGGCTACAAAGGGCGCTACAGGCAGCTTGCCCCGGTAGTCGACAGGGTGTTTGACTTTTCTTCCATTGCCACGGTGTCCATGGGAACCTACTGGACGAAACTTGATCCTGCCCAGCAGTCGGAACTTGTCACTACCCTGCGTGACTATACTATTGCTACTTATGCCTTTCGTTTTGATAATTATTCCGGTGAGCAGTTCAGCATCAAGTCCGTTCAGCACCTTGAGCCGAATGTGGAGGTGGTGTACTGTACTTTTACCGAAGCGAGTGGTGAAGTGCACACTTTTGACTACATGATGAGATCCAGGGCCGGAAGCTGGCGTATTATTAATGTTGTGGCTGATGGGGTAAGTGATCTTGCTCTCAAGCAGGCAGAATTTACGCACCTGATGAAACTCAAGGGTTTTGGCAGTCTAATCGATAATCTGAAAAACCGTATTACCTACATGGCGAATACGGGTCAATGAATGAGGAATGATCAATGAGGGGGATGCGTCTGTTTCTGGTTTTGGTGCTTGTATCCATGCAAGGTTGTGCAACCATGGGCCATGGATCTAAATCGGGCTTGAATTCCAGTAATGAAACGGTCTCCGACCCATTGGAGTCCATGAACCAGAAGGTATTTAGCTTCAATATGGGGCTTTATGATTACGTCCTTGAGCCGGTTGCAAAAGGATATGAAGCAGTCACGCCGCAGACTTTTCGTACCGGGGTGGCCAATTTTTTTAATAATGCTACTTACCCTTATGTTTTTATGAATGATTTTCTCCAGGGAAGAACCGATCAGGGACTGACAGATTTCAGTCGTTTTCTGGCTAATACTGTAATAGGGATAGGAGGGTTGTTCGATGTGGCAAGTCATATGCAATTGCCCCCTCATCAAAATAGTTTTGGTGTGACTCTGGGGGTATGGGGAGTACCTCAAGGTGCCTATCTGGTGCTGCCTTTCCTTGGGCCCGCTTCTGTTCGCAGCCTTCCTGGCATTCCTATTGAAATTCTATCCAGTCCGTTCTATTACATTACCAATCCTACGGCTCAATGGAGTATAACTGCCATGGGAATCGTGAATACGGGATACACTAAACGCGGAGAAATCCAGTTGGTGAAGCAGTCCCTGTTTCCCTATTATTTTGCGCGTAGCGCCTGGGAGCAGCATGAGCAGTACCTCATTCGTGGAAGCAAGCTTAACCACAGGCGGATTCTTGAGAAGCTTGGTCCTGATGAAGAAGATATGCCTGAAAAAGAAACCCTACCCTTTGCGGCTCCCAAACCATGATTTGGGCTCTTTTATATCGCTTGTAAAGGAAAGATTGATCCAGGTTTTTTCTTGTTTTTTGGTCTTTTGGGTTAGGGTATTTTTGTTACAGCTGTTTTTTTTGGGTCTTATCAGAAAATCTTGCCTGTTCCAGTGGCTGGAATAGATGCTGGATGCGATTTTTTGAAGCAGTATGGGAAATCCGGGTGATAGTCATAGGCATCTTCAGTTTTGGCAGCTTTGATAAAGCCAGCCCAGGGTTTTTCAGTAAAATGCTGTCTGCCTTATGAAGTGACAGTGGTCAGGATAAGTCATTAAGGTGGGAAAATGTGGTCCATGGGACTCAGTAGATACGGGAGAAATGAGAATGAATTGTCCTAAGCCAGGCTTTCCGCGATCACGGGTTAAAGTACGGGTAGGGACCGTGGCCTTGGGTGGGGGTTCACCTGTCGTGATCCAGTCCATGACCAATACGGATACGGCAGATATACAGGGTACGGTTGCGCAGGTAGCAGCATTGGCCCGGGCAGGTTCGGAACTGGTAAGGGTAACTGTCAATACGGCTGAGGCGGCAGGGGCGATAGCCCATATCCGGGAGGGTCTGGACAGGTTGGGAGTCAATGTCCCTCTGGTTGGTGATTTCCATTTTAACGGACACAAACTGCTCACCCAGTTTCCTGAATGTGCAGAGGCCCTGGCAAAATACCGTATCAACCCCGGTAACGTGGGACGTGGCAGCAAGCGGGACAGCCAGTTTGCCACCCTGATTGAGATCGCTTGCCGCTATGAGAAGCCCGTACGAATTGGAGTAAACTGGGGTAGCCTCGATCCCGTGCTGCTTGCTCAGATGATGGATGAGAATGGGCGGTTACCTGAGCCACTTGAAGCTGGAGAGGTGCTGCGTAACGCCATGATTTGCTCGGCCCTTGAAAGTGCCAGGCAGGCTGAATATTTTGGTTTGCCACATGATGCTATTGTCCTATCGTGCAAAACGAGTGGTGTTCAGGATCTGATTGCTGTCTACCGGTCGCTTGCCATGCAGTGTGATTACCCGCTTCATCTTGGCCTTACCGAAGCTGGAATGGGCAGTAAAGCCATTGTGTCCTCTACTGCTGCCTTGGCGATTCTGCTTCAGGAGGGGATCGGGGACACAATAAGGATTTCCCTTACCCCGGAGCCTCGAGGTGATCGCACGCAGGAAGTGCTGATTGCGCAGCAGATCCTGCAGGCATTGGGGTTGCGCATGTTTACTCCTGCAGTCATAGCCTGCCCGGGTTGTGGGCGTACTACCAGTACAGTTTTCCAGGAACTGGCGCAAAAAATCCAGGACTATATTCTGGAACAGATGCCTCTTTGGCGAAAAAAGTATTCTGGGGTAGAGAAAATGACTGTTGCAGTTATGGGTTGTGTGGTGAATGGACCTGGTGAAAGCAAACATGCCAACATTGGAATCAGTCTGCCAGGAACCGGGGAGTCTCCTGTTGCGCCAGTCTATATTGATGGGCAAAAGGGAGTCACCCTGAAAGGCGATCACATTGCTGAGGAATTCCAGGAAATCGTGCAAAGATATGTCACAGAGCATTACACCCTGGCTCCCTGAGTGTTTGCTTTAAGTCAGGCTGGGTGGACAGGATCAAGGATTATAGAGATTCTGGTCCAGATCATGCGCATAGCGCCTGCCTTTCCAAAGCGATACATTGCCCAGCCAGTTGTTTAAGGCAGAGGTTAGGGTCATGAGTAGATAAAGTACTCCAATACAGGGTAATCCTATAACCCATATAGGAGATAGGCGATAGTAATTCAGTGTCGGTATATAGCTTGTCCCCATTCCAATAAAGGCGATAATGCCCAGGATCCTGGGGACTCCCGGATAAGTGAGGGTAAGCAGGGGAACCACAAAAGCCAGAAGCAGGGTCAGGGTGGTTCCGATGAGTATAGCAACCGAGTATCGCAGTTGTGTGAATGCAGTGCGGGCAACCATATTCCAGATGGATCCTAGCCCCTGGTGGCGCAGGCTTGTCGCTGAGTGGGACAACCCTATCCATGTGCTAAAGCCTGCTTTTTTGATGCGTCTTGCCAGGGCGCAGTCATCGATAAGTTCATCACGTAAGGATGCGAAGCTTCCAATGGCTTTCAGGGAAGTTGCCTGCATCAGTATGCAGCCCCCAGCCGCTGCTGCAACAAAGCTGCGAGGACGGTTTGATAAAGCGAAGGGGTAGAGGAGCTTGAAAAAATAGTTGAAAGCTGGCATAAGCAGCCGTTCCCAGAAGCTCGCCAGATGCGGGGCTGCCATGAGTGAAACGAGTTGTACCTGCTGGCGTGTCATGGTCTGGTGCAGTGCCCTGATGGTGCCAGGTGCGAGGTGTATATCTGCGTCCAGAAGCAGTAGATAGGGAGTGTCAATCAATCCTGATCCCTGTTCCAGAGCCCAGAGCTTGCCAGTCCAGCCGGTTGGCAAGGCACTGCCTTTGATAACCCTGAGTCCTGGTAATCCAGAATCACTTGCTATCTTGGCAGTTTCATCTTCGGATTCATCATCGATAACCACAACCTTGATGTTACGGCCCTGTTTAGCGAGAGCCTGCAGAACAGTACCAAGGGTTCCGGCTTCATTGCGTGCAGGTATCAGCACCGTAGTCCCTGATAAATCCTCTTCTGGTGTTCCTGTCAAGGAATCGAGAGATTCACGGCAGCGCCAGGGTTGCCATGGGACGGATAACAACAGCCACCATAGCATGGCTGCACTTATGGCGAAGATCAGCATGAAGTTCACACGGGTTCCCGGGATCTATTGGTCCGGTATTCTGAAACTGTGCAGCAGGTCATGGAATTGACATGAGCTTAATGGGTTTCAGGGCGGTTACCCGGATTGATTGCAATCGGGGTTACTTCGTGGTTTTGGTAATGTTTTATCGGTTCGGGAACCATTTCACCTTCCGTACGTGGGCCGTACAGATGAACTTTCAAGGCCTTGAGTGGGTGCGTTACAGCATCTTCTACCGCACTGCCTTCGTAGCCACAGTGAGCCATGCAGTTATCACAAGCTGGATGATGGCCAGTTCCATAACGGCTCCAGTCGGTTTCTTCCATCAATGAGGTGAAGCTTGTGGCGTAATCACCTTCGGCAAGAAGGTAACAGGGGCGTTGCCAGCCGAAAATGTTACGGGTGGGATTGCTCCAGGGCGTACATTGATAGTTCTGGTTTCCGGCAAGAAAATCAAGGAACAGGCTTGAGTGATTAAGGGGCCAGTTCCGCCCCGGATCTTTTCTGCGTCTGAAGATTTCACGAAAAAGGTTTTTACTTTGGCGGCGCTGGAGAAATACATCCTGTCGAGGCGCACGTTCATAACTATACCCTGGAGAGACAGTAATGCCTTCTACTTTCAGGGTGGTGCAAAAATCAAAGAAGTCTGCAACCTCATCGGGGTTTTCACCCTGGAACAGCGTGCAATTGATATTGACACGGAAACCGCGTCGGCGCGCTTCCCGAATTGCATCTACGGCCGTGTCAAAGACTCCTTCGCGGCAGACTGATGCATCATGGCGATCGCTTAATCCGTCAAGATGCACGGAAAAGGTGAGATAGGGTGAAGGGGTGTATTCTTGCATCTTTTTCTTGAGTAGCAGGGCATTGGTACACAGGTAGACAAATTTCTTGCGTTCCACGATACCCTGGACAATTTTCGGCATCTCCTTGTGTATCAAGGGCTCGCCACCTGGAATTGAGACAACAGGTGCGCCGCATTCATCCACCGCTGCAAGACATTCTTCCAGGCTAAGGCGTTTGTGCAGGATATGATCAGGATAATCAATCTTGCCACAACCCGCGCAGGCAAGATTGCATTGAAACAGAGGTTCGAGCATCAGAACCAGGGGGTAGCGGGATCGGCCACGAAGCTTCTGAAAGAGGATATAGCTTGCTATGCGGTATTGCTGTTTGAAAGAGATGCCCATGAATAGTTTAATAATTCCTTGATCAATGAGAGGTGCTTTGTATCTGTTTGGTTAATAGTGTAATTGGGAGTCGGAAGGTTACGTCTTCTGCATCTGCTTCCAGTTCGTGGATTTTGATATCCTCGATTTGGGCAAGCCTGTGTATGACTTCCTGTACCAGGCGCTCGGGAGTTGAAGCGCCAGCAGTTATGCCTACACGTATGCCCGGAGAAAACCAGGACATATCCAGTTCGCTGGCATCTTGGACGAGATGGGCACGCAACCCTGCCTGCTCGCCAACTTCACGCAGCCGGTTGGAATTTGAACTGTTTCTTGCTCCGACGACAAGAAGAAGTTCTGTATCTTTAACCAGTTTTCGTACTGCATTCTGGCGGTTTTGTGTCGCATAACAGATGCCATCCAGTTCGCGGCCGCGAATATTGGGAAAGCGTTGCTGCAGTGCTAGGATGACATCGCGGGTATCATCGACGCTCAAGGTAGTCTGTGTCACATAAGCCACATGCTCCGGGCCGGTCACATTCAGTTGCCACACATCCTCAACTTTGGATACGACATGCACGGGTCCGGGAATGCGGCCGCGGGTACCTTCCACTTCAGGGTGTCCCGGATGACCCACAATGACCACTTCCAATCCTTCTTGACTGTATTTTTGTGCCTGCAGGTGAATTTTGGCTACAAGTGGGCAGGTGGCATCAATAATATCAAGCTGTCTTGAACGGGCCTCTTCAACCCGGGCAGCCGAGACTCCATGTGCGCTGAAAATGGTGACTGCCCCAGAAGGAATGTCAGAGAGATCCTCAGTGAAGATCGCCCCACGTCTACGAAGGTCTGCGACCACATGCTGGTTGTGTACAATCTCATGAAGTACGTAGATAGGGGGACCATAAATCTCCAGGGCCTGTTCGACGATTTCGATTGCGCGTACCACCCCAGCACAGAAACCTCGAGGCTGGGCGAGGATGATCTCCATTTTTTCTCCTTATTGGGCAGAATGCCATTCTCTGATAGATAAGCAGAGTGGATTTGACTTACCCATGCCGCAAATCTAGCATAATATAGCGATAAGATCACTTCGGTCGTGTAATGTTATATAGCATATGTAAGACCAGGAGTGAATATTGATCCCGCGCTGTAATTTGTTCCGATGATGGATGGGCGAAATGGCATGGGGATGTCAGGTTTTGACTGTCAGGCACTCTATACGAGACCAGACGAGACCAGGGCTTTGATAAAAACCGAATCTGGGGTAATGGCGATGCAGCATCAGGATTCTTCCATGGATGGTAGGAGCAGTGATGGGCTTTCCTTTTTATTGCTGGAGGGGATAAGGTCACCTCTGGACTTGCGAAAAATGCCCCGTTCCGTACTCAATGCGGTTACGCACGAACTCAGGCAATACCTGATACATACTGTTTCGAACAGCGGTGGACATTTTGCCTCTGGACTGGGGACAGTCGAACTTGCCGTGGCGCTGCATTATGTTTTTGATACTCCCGAGGACCGGTTAGTATGGGACATCGGACACCAGGCTTATCCACACAAGATCCTTACCGGTCGTTTTGCACGTATGCCAAGTATCCGGACGGAGTGGGGGCTTTCAGGATTTTTGCGACGATCTGAAAGTTCTTATGATCATTTTGGCGCAGGACATGCGGGTACTTCTATTGGAGCTGCGTTGGGTATGGCATTGGCGGCCCGCCAGATGTCCCACCCCCGAAAAGTCGTGGCTGTCATAGGGGATGGTGCAATGACTGCGGGTATGGCCTTTGAGGCCCTGAATCATGCAGGTGACATCAAGGCCGATCTGCTGGTGGTCCTGAATGATAATGAAATGTCCATTTCTCCAAATGTTGGCGCCCTGTCCACTTATCTGACCCGTCTTCTTTCTAGCCATTTGCTGCAGTCAGTAAAAGAAGATGGAAAATGGCTGCTGAATCATGTTCCACCTGCTCGAAATCTCGCTCACTGGGCAGAAGAACAGATCAAGGGCATGCTTTCGCCAGGTACTTTTTTTGATGAATTGGGTTTTGATTATTATGGTCCGATTGATGGTCATGATGTGGGCGCTCTTGTGGAAACGTTTGAAAATCTCAAGGAACGGTCAGGGCCGCGGCTGCTTCATGTGGTGACCCGAAAAGGTAAAGGCTATGCGCCAGCTGAAAGTGATCCGGTGTCCTATCATGGTGTAGGCTGCTTTGATCCGAAGTTGGGGTTGACTAAGAAAGAAGAAAAACAGGCCTGTCCCACCTATACCCAGGTATTTGGGCAGTGGCTTTGTGACATGGCTGAGCGCGATCCAAGGCTTGTAGCCATTACACCGGCGATGCGTGAGGGTTCCGGGTTGATGCCCTTTGCTGATCGTTATCCTGAACGTTATTATGATACTGGTATTGCCGAACAGCATGCAGTAACCTTGGCGGCCGGACTGGCCTGCGAGGGTTTAAAACCTGTGGTGGCGATTTATTCCACTTTTTTGCAGCGAGCCTATGATCAGCTTATTCATGATGTGGCAATTCAGGGGCTGCCAATTCTTTTTGCCATTGACAGGGCAGGACTGGTGGGGCCGGACGGACCTACCCATGCCGGAAGTTTTGATCTCAGCTTCCTGCGCTGCATACCGGCCTTAACCATTATGACCCCGGCCGATGAAAATGAATGCCGCCAGATGCTCTATACCGGCTTCATGCTTGACGGCCCTGCAGCGGTGCGCTATCCCAAGGACAAGGGCCAGGGTGTCCCTGTTAGTAAGAATATGAGTGAACTGCCATTTGGATGCGCCGAGATTCGCCGGCATGGTCATCATGTTGCTCTGCTGGCATTCGGTGTATTGCTGGCGCCAGCGCTGGAGGTAGGAGAGGCACTGGATGCGACGGTAGTAAACATGCGTTTTGTCAAACCCCTGGATGAAACCATGGTCAGCGAGTTGGCTCGCAATCATGATCTTCTCGTGACCCTGGAGGATAATGCGGTGATGGGAGGCGCCGGCAGTGAGGTAAATGAGTGTCTGGCCAGGTTGGGCCTTCATCCTGGCGTGCTTAACTTGGGCTTGCCGGATCGGTTTCTGGAACATGCTGCCCGCAAAGATCTTTTGATTTCCTGTGGACTGGATACAAAGGGTATCCTTGCTGCAGTAAAAAACTGGAGACAGCAGGCCATGCCTAAAACCTTAGCGTTAAAGTCTAAAGAGTGCAAGTGGCGAATATGAAAGTGGTTTTTGTGCTTTCCCCGGGGCCTGTAACCCGGCAAAGGGTTTAGGAAACCTTTATTTGAATTTATCGATATTGTTTTAATCAAGGATTGTTTTCCATGGATGTTCCTGTTGAGAGTTTTTATGTCCAGTAATCTGTTTTTGGCTGACGATGATCTTTTTCAGAAAGGTTTGCTCGCAGGCGTTTCCCGTACTTTCGCCCTGACCATCCCAGAGCTTCCAGGGCCCCTGGTTGGAGTGGTGGGCAATGCATATCTGCTGTGCCGAATTGTCGATACCATTGAAGATGAAACCATTTTGCAGGTGGACGGCAAGCGTGAGTTTTATGGGCGTTTTGTCCAGGCTTTGGAAGATAGGGAAGATCCCCAGCGTTGGGCAGACGACTTGAGGCCGCTGCTGTCAGAATCGGCTTCGATCCATGAGCGCGAGCTGGTTAATGCGATCCCGAGGGTAATTCGGATCATGCATGGATTTAGGCCTGCGCAGCGCGACGCCATTTCAGAATGCCTGCGAATTATGACTTCTGGCATGGCAGAGTTTCAGGAACGTAAGACTCTGTCAGGGTTGAAGGATCTGGCTGAACATGAGCGCTACTGTTATTACGTGGCAGGTGTGGTAGGTGAAATGCTGACCCGGTTGTTCTGCGAGTATTCCGCTGATATTGCCCGTAATGGAGAAGCGTTGATGGCTCATGCTGTTGCTTTCGGCCAGGGCCTGCAGATGACCAATATCCTTAAGGATATCTGGGAAGACCGGCATAAAGGAGCCTGCTGGCTGCCCCGTGATGTTTTCATTGCATACCAATGTGAGCTTGCTGATCTCGAGTCTGGAAGGTACCCTTCGGGTTTTAGCGAGGGTCTCAACCGGTTGATTGCTGAAGCCCTTGTCTGTCTTAAAGGGGCGCTGGAATATACCTTGCTTATTCCTCGCGAAGAGGAGGGTATCCGCAATTTTTGTTTTTGGGCTATCGGCATGGCTGTGCTCACTCTGCGCAAGCTTCACAGACATCCAGACTTCAGTAGTGGAAGCCAGGTCAAGATTACGCGTCGAAGCGTGGCGGCAACGATTGCTCTTACCCGTTTTACAGCTCGACGGGATCGGTGGCTGCGGCAGCTTTTTGTTATTTTGAATCTGGGGTTGCCACGACCAGAACATAAATCTCCCTGAATTTGAGCAGTATTTTTTTAGCCCCCATGAAAGGTTAGTCGACATGTCGGCAAAACCGATAATCACTTCCAGGAGCCTGGAGCAATTCCTAGATACAGGCATCACTCTTGCCCGTGAAGTTTTGCTTGCACATCAGCATGAGAATGGTCATTGGTGTTTCGAATTTGAAGCGGACTGTACCATCCCTTCTGAATATATTCTGATGATGCATTACATGGATGAGATTGATGTTGAACTTGAAGCAAAGCTGGCAAGTTATATCCGTGCACATCAGAACGAAGGGGGTGGCTGGTCTTTGTACTTTGGTGGGGAGAGTGATATCAGCTGTACTGTAAAGGCTTATTACGCCCTGAAACTCGCGGGTGATGAGCCAGGGATGCTGCATATGAGCCGTGCCCGGGAAGTAATCCTGGCTCTTGGCGGCGTGGAACGTTCCAATGTTTTCACGCGTATTACCCTGGCACTTTTTGGCCAGGTTCCCTGGGGAGCGGTACCCTTTATTCCTGCAGAAATCATGTTGTTGCCACGCTGGTTTTTTTTCCACATCTACAAAGTGGCATCCTGGTCACGTACCGTGATGGTACCCCTCTTTATTCTTTGCACGCTGAAGCCTCACGCCAGGAATCCCCGCAAGATTGATGTACGTGAGCTCTTTCAGGGCGATCCTACGGTTCTGTCGAGTTATTTTGACAGAAACGTCAAAAGATCCCCGCTGGCAAGAGTTTTTCTGCTTCTGGAGCGTTGTGGGCGAATTATTGAGCCCATGATTCCACAAAGGGTTCGAGGTTATGCCATCGCCAAGGCCGAACAGTGGTTTATTGCCCGCCTGAACGGTGAGAATGGACTTAATGGAATTTTTCCCGCCATGGTTAATGCCTATGAGGCTCTTGAAGCCCTGGGTTATTCCAGGGATCATCCTTATCGGCGCCAGGCGTTGGCAGCTCTGAGAGGGTTTGTAATTGAGCGTGAGGAAGATGCCTATTGCCAGCCCTGTGTTTCTCCTGTCTGGGATACCTGTCTTGCGGTTCATGCACTTGTGGAAGCTGGAGGGCCTGCGTGTAAGCCGGTTCTTTCTGCCATCGAGTGGCTTAAGAAATGCCAGATTGTGGCCGCTCCCGGGGACTGGCAGGTTAATCATAAGGGAGTCTGTGCTGGTGGCTGGGCCTTTCAGTACAGCAATGACTATTATCCTGATCTGGACGATACAGCAGCAGTGGCATGGGCCATTGCCCGTGAGGGTCGGGAAGAAGACCGATCTGTGCTCAATCGTGCTGCTGATTGGCTTGTGGCCATGCAATCAAGAAATGGGGGGTTTGCTGCCTACGATGCGGATAACACACGCCATTATCTTAATGAAATCCCTTTTGCAGATCATAAAGCTCTGCTGGATCCTCCCACTGCCGATGTAACCGGACGAGTGGTCAGTTTTCTTGCCTGCCTTAACCGCTCGCAGGATTGTGGTGTGTTAAGAGATGCCGTGCGTTTTCTTTTAGCCGAGCAGGAAGAAAGCGGAGCCTGGTTTGGTCGTTGGGGAACCAATTATATTTATGGAACCTGGTCCGTTCTGATGGCTTTTGAACTCCTCAAGGAGCCATCGCTTCAACCAGCAATCCTTAAGGCAGCAGCCTGGCTCAAGTCGACGCAGCAGGTTGATGGAGGCTGGGGTGAGAGTAATGATAGTTATGCCCATCCTGATTTGGCTGGCCGGGGGCAGCCTTCTGTGGCAACTCAAACGGCCTGGGCAACCCTTGGCCTGATGGCAGCTGGCGAGGCGCAGAGCCGGGCGGTGCAAAGGGGTATACGCTGGCTGCTAGAACATCAGACTGAAGGAAGCTGGCACGATGCTTATTTCAATGCTCCGGGTTTTCCACGAGTTTTTTATCTTATCTATCATGGTTATCGCTATTACTTTCCCTTATGGGCGCTGGCCCGCTATCGTCGTGCCATGAAGAGGGAAGAGCAGTGAAAATAGGCATCGTCATGGCATTGAAAGAGGAAGCAAGAACTTTGTTGCCTGGGAAAGCATTACGCAGTAACTTAACCATACATCTTGGTGAAACTCTGGCATTGCGTATCTGTGGCATGGGGCCAGCTAGTGCTGAGAAGGCAGCCTGTATTCTTCTGTCTGAAGGGGCTTTGGGCCTGGTGAGCTACGGTCTGGCAGGGGGATTGCTTCCTGGCCTGGCGCCGGGCACCCTGCTTTTGCCGAAAGGAGTCCTGTTTCTTGAAAAGACTCATTTTACCGACGTCGCATGGAGGGCCCGGATTCTGCAGCGACTCGCTCCACAAATGAATCCTGTAGAGGAGCTCTTGCTGACCCTGATGAAACCTGTGTCTTCGGTACAGGATAAGGCTTATCTGCATCGAGAGACAGGGGCTGTGGCTGTGGACATGGAAAGTGGTGCCGTGCTGGCAGTAGCAGCTACAGCTGGAGTGCCAGGGCTGGTATTGCGCTCGGTGGTAGATCCGGCTGAAATGTCATTGCCACGGGCGGTGCTGGGACGTGTTGACAGACAGGGTCAACCACGCCTCTCGGCTGTCATTCAATCCTTGCTGTTACGCCCGTGGGAAGTGACTGAGCTTTCCCGCCTGCGTATCCATTTCATTAGTGCGGTAGAGAGTCTGCGACAGGCATGGTTACATCTTGGCCCGGAAGGGCTGATGCCATGAAGGTATTACTGACTGGAGCAACCGGGTTTGTCGGGGCGGCAGTCCTGCGCCGCTTGCTGGCAGAAGGTATCGATGTCCGGATTCTGGTTCGCAAAGGAATGGTAGCCCCCATCCGGAAAGGGTTGCCCATTGAAGTCATGGCTGGTGAACTGCTGGATCCGGTTGACATGAAACAAGCCGTATCAGGGTGCAGGGCACTGTTTCATGTGGCTGCAGATTACCGTCTCTGGGTACCTGACCCACAGACCATGTATGCCATCAATGTTAAAGGAACCTTAACCCTTATGCAGGCTGCACTGGATGCCGGGTTGGAACGGATAGTCTATACCAGCAGTGTTGCCGTACTGGGTTTACGTCCCGATGGACAGGCTGCTGATGAAGAAACGCCATCTATGCTTGAAGATATGGTCGGTCATTACAAGCGCTCCAAGTTCATGGCTGAAGAAGAGATTCATCGTTTATGCCGGGAAGCGGGGCTACCAGCTATCATTGTTAACCCTTCCACTCCGATTGGTCCGGGGGATTCCAAGCCAACCCCTACCGGTCGAATGGTGCGGGATGCGATTGCTGGAAAAATTCCTGCCTACGTGGATACTGGACTTAATATCGTTCATGTGGACGATGTCGCGCAGGGGCATTGGTTAGCTTTCAAACATGGAAAAATCGGGGAGCGCTATATCCTGGGTGGACAAAACCTGAGCCTTAAGTTTATCCTCACCCGTCTTGCACAGATTGCGGGTCGTTCCCCTCCCATGCTGTGCCTGCCAAGGTTTGTCCTGTATCCTCTGGCAGCTGGTGCGCAAGCGTGGATCCATCTGCGTGGCAGAGGGGTACCCCGGGTCACCCTGGATGAGTTGCGCATGACAGCAAAGAAGATGTATTTTAGTTCCGCCAAAGCAGAGCGTGAGCTTGGCTATAACCATCGACCTGCAGAACACGCGTTTGTTGATGCCGTGCAATGGTTTCAGGAGAACCCTTGCCCAAGGGGTGTGACAGGGAAATGAACATTCCGGTAGTAGTGTGGGTGCTATCCTTGTTAATCTGGCTATCCATACTTTACGAAATAGCGGTGATTGTTGCTTTTTATAGATGGCGACGAAATAGGGCTGCGCAGGCCACTATAACTTTGCCAGTTACCGTTCTTAAACCTTTGCATGGATTGGAAACGGAGCTTTACGAGAACCTGCGCAGTTTCTGTGTACAGGATTATCCACAGTTCCAGATTGTTTTCGGGGCACAGGATGAAAGTGATCCGGCTATTGCGGTGGTGCGTCGTCTCCAGAAGGAGTTTCCTGAGGCTGATTTGAAACTGGTGATAAATGGATATAGCATCGGCGTGAATCGCAAGGTGTGTAATCTGCATAATATGCTCATTAAAGCCCGTCATGACACCCTGGTGCTGAGTGATGCAGATGTCCGGGTCAGGCCAGACTACCTTCGCGTCGTGGTTGATCCTCTGCAGGATCCAGATGTAGGGGTAGTAACCTGCCCCTATCGCGGCTTGGCATGTTCAGGTATATGGTCCAGCCTGCTTGCACTGCAGATTAACGAGGGTTTTTTCCCTTCTGTTCTGGTGGCGAAGATATTTGGATCCTCGCTCTACTCCAGCGGTGTGACGCTTGCCCTTAGACGGCAGTCACTGGATGCCATGGGCGGCTTTCCCGTACTGGCAGATCGTCTGGCTGATGATTACTGGCTGGCAGCCCTTATCCGGGCTCAAGGATTAAAAACGGTTCTTATTCCTTACCTTGTTGATACCGTGGTGAAGGAAGAAAGTTTTACGATTTTTTATCATCATGCACTACGCTGGTCCCGTACTATCCGTTCCGTGCAGCCACTCGGCCATGCTTTTTCTTTTCTGACCTATCCTGTTCCCCTTGTTTTGCTATTCATTTTCGCAGGCGGTAGCCCGGGATCGGCTTCCCTTTGGCTGGCCCTTGCCCTGCGTCTTATAGTCCACTATGATGTGTCAAACCTGATGCATCGCTCGAAAAATGGAAATGGAAGACAGCTTTTTTGGGTGGCAGATTTTTTAGGGTTTGTCATCTGGCTGCATTCTTTTTGGGGAAGAAGGATTCGGTGGCAGCAGGAGAGTTTCTCCGTGCGTCCTGATGGACGGATGGTAAATAGATAACGGAGCTTTGCAATCATGAAGACTCTATTTTTACAGGCACCTTCTTTCAATGGCTTTGATGGTGGCGCGGGTGCCCGTTATCAGGCGAAGCGGGAGATTCGCTCCTTCTGGTTTCCTACCTGGCTTGCCCAACCCGCAGCTTTGGTACCGGGTAGCCGGCTGGTGGATGCTCCTGCATCCGGGATCGATCTGGAGGAAACGTTACGTATTGCCCAAGGTTTTGATTTATGCGTTCTCCATACCAGCACCCCTTCCTTTTCTTCCGATATCCTTGTGGCTGAGGCCCTCAAGCAAACCTATCCCAGGATGATGATAGGTATGGTGGGTGCCAAGGTCGCTGTGGAACCGGAGTCATCACTTCAGGCTTCCAGTGCTATCGATTTTGTTACCCGAGAAGAGTTTGATTTTACGTTGAAAGAGGTTGCAGAAGGGCGCCCACTGGCTGAGATTAATGGCCTGTGCTTTCGCGACCAGTCAGGAAGCATCGTTCATACGCCTTCCCGTGAACTTCTGGTAGACATGGACCAATTGCCCTTTGTTTCAGAAGTCTATAAACGGGATCTGCATGTGGAAGATTATTTTATCGGCTACCTTAAACATCCCTATGTTTCTTTTTATACAGGCCGGGGATGCCACTCCCGCTGCACTTTCTGCTTATGGCCACAGACAGTGGGCGGGCACCTTTACCGCGTGCGATCTCCCGAACATGTGCTGGAAGAAGTACGCTATATCCAGAGAGCCTTCCCGCAAGTAAAAGAAATTTTTTTTGATGATGATACCTTTACTGACAACCGTGCACGTGCAGAAGTTATTGCGCGCGGCCTCGGGGCGCTTGGTGTAACCTGGTCATGCAATGCGAAGGCAAATGTACCGTACGAAACGCTCAAGATCATGAAGGAGAACGGTTTGCGTCTGCTTCTGGTTGGTTATGAATCAGGTAACCAGAAGATTCTTAATGCCATCAAAAAAGGCCTTAAGGTAGAACAGGCACGGGAATTTACCAAAAACTGCCATAAGCTGGGCATTACCATACATGGTACCTTTATACTCGGCCTGCCTGAAGAAACCCGGGAAACTATCCTGGAGACCATCCGTTTTGCCAAGGAAATCAATCCGCATACCATACAGGTTTCTATCGCAGCCCCATACCCTGGAACTTATCTCTATAACCAGGCAAGGAAGGAAGGCTGGCTGAAGGAAGACCTGGAAAGTCAGTTAGTCAATGATCGTGGAATTCAGATTAGCCCCTTGAGCTACCCACATTTGAACCATACCGAAATCTTTGATTCTGTGGAAACATTCTATAAGCGTTTTTATTTTCGCGCGGGCAAGATTGCCGAAATCACTGGTGAAATGCTGCGTAGTACTCAGATGATGAAGAGACGGTTACGGGAAGGAGTTGAATTCATGCGCTTTCTGCGTGAACGTCGTGGATGAACAGCGTGGTAACGGGTTTAGCCAGGCCAAATTAACCTGAGAGTATTACTTATATTGAAGCGTTTCATTATCACTGCCGATGATTTTGGCCTGGATACGGCAGTCAATGATGCTGTAGAACAAGCATGCCAGGGCGGCATCCTGAATACGGCAAGCCTGATGGTGGGGGCGCCCGCCGTTGATGATGCAGTAGCCAGGGCGAAACGGCTTCCCCAGTTACATGTTGGCCTGCATCTTACCTTGGTTGACGGTTGTCCTGTATCAGCACCCGATGATGTGCCCGATCTGATAGAACCGGATGGAGAGTTTGGCACAGATCTTTTTTGTCGAGGTGTGCGTTTTTTTTTCCTACCCCGTGTTCGCAAACAGCTCGCAATGGAGATTCGTGCCCAGTATGAAGCTTTTCATGCAACGGGGCTTTTTCTTGATCATGTGAATACCCACAAACATCTCCATATGCATCCTACTGTTTTGACGCTGATTCTGGACATTGGCCAGGATTATGGTATCAGGGCCATGCGGCTACCTTATGAACCCTTGAGAATTTCACAGGGCCCATGGAAAGGGTTTGCATCGAAACTTGTTTGGTCCGTTTTTCTTGCTCCATGGCTTGCGCTGATGCGTTATCGTCTGCACCGTTGCGGTATTCGTCACAATGATTACCTGTTTGGCTTGGCGCACACTGGTTCGATGGACGAAGCAACACTGCTAGGATTACTGGACTGTCTGCCGGAGGGCATAAGCGAACTTTATTTTCATCCGGCGACAATCCGTACGGTAGAACTGGAGCAACGCATGCCTTCATATCACCATGATAAGGAACTTGCAGCATTATTAAGCCCTGTTGCCAGAATGTATATGAACGATCCACAGTATCAAAGGATCAGCTTTAGCGATCTCAGAGAGGCGAAAGTTTGATCATTATCTTTGGTAACAGGGGTAGCGGTTCATGAAACAGCTTATTTGGCTGGTAGAGGCCTGTTGCCGACATGCCCGTTCCGTGCTTGTTCTGACGCTTATCGTGACTTTTGCAGCCTTATACTATACCACCACGCATTTCAGCATGGATACGGATACCAGTGGTATTCTTTCAGACAATCTTCCATTTCAGCGGCTTGAACATTCCTATCATCAGGCCTTTCCCCAGACCAGGGATACCCTTGTTGTGGTTATCAATGGAGATACCTCAGCTCTGACGGCACAGGCCTTAAAGCAGTTGGAAGTCTGGGTAAATAGCCATCCTGATGAATTTACTGGATCTTATTCGCCTGGGAATGATGAGTTTTTTCATCGTAATGGCCTACTTTTTCTCGATCCTGATGCTTTGCAGAAACTGTCCTCCCGCATCATCATGGCTCAACCCCTTATTGCCAGGCTGGGTCTGGATCCGACACTACATGGCCTGTTTAACCTGCTGGATACTGCCATCCAGCAGGGGCAAGCCGGTGGGCAACAGATTATGGGGCTTACGAATCTCTTCAATCAACTGACCGAAACGGTACAGGCCCAGGAGCAAGGGCGCTTTCAGGATGTCCGTTGGGGAGCAATCATAGGGGGGGAAAGCGTATCTTCATCTTCACAGGATCGCCAGCAGTTCCTTATCCTTAATCCCAGGCTCAACCATCATTCCATGCAGCCGGCAGCGGGTCCCATTCATGATCTGCGTGTGGAAATCGGCCGTCTGCACCTGGATGCTGCACATGGGGTTCAGATAGGCCTTACAGGAGGAGCGCTGCTGGATTCCGAACAGATAGAAACAGTTTCAAAGGGAGCGGCGATGGCCTTGACCCTGACTCTTGGGTTTGAAGTGCTTTTGTTGCTTTTTGCCCTTCGATCGATACGTCTGGTTATCAGTGTATTAGCCAGCCTTCTGTCAGGCATGATCCTGACTACAGCCCTGGCCCTGATCTTCATCGGACCCTTCAATTTACTCTCTATCGCCTTTGCCATTCTGTTTATTGGGTTGGGTGTGGATCTCGGTATCCAGTTCTGCCTGCGCTACAAGGAAGAACTGCATAAAGGAGTAGCTTATCATTTGGCATTGAGGCGGGTAGCAGCGGGTCTTGGCGGGGCTCTAAGCCTGGCTACAGTTGCAGCTGCAATTAGTTTTTTTTCTTTCGTGCCGACAAAATATGCAGGCATGATTGATTTGGGTATGATTTCTGGTACAAGCATGTTTATTGCCCTGCTTGCCACGTTCACGATTTTACCTGCACTGTTGACTCTTTGGCCCCTGAAAGGCAGGCCCGCCCAGCAGGGGGTCATCCGGATGCATAGCAGTTTGCCAATTGAACGGCACCCCATTCACCTGTATGGCCGATGGATACTGGGCGTTTCATTTATATTATGTCTTGCTGGCATTCCTCTCGCAGCCCACGTGCGTTTCGATTTTAATCCCCTGAATATGATAAGCCCTGATTCTGAAGGGGTCAGGGTTTTTCATCAGCTGCTGAGTGAGCGCAATACCACTCCCTATCGGATTGAAGCTGTTACCTCCAGCCTGTCTTCAGCAAAACAGATGGCTTCGAGGCTTGAGCGAATTCCGGAAGTGTCCCAGGCAATTACCTTGGCGAGTTTTGTTCCTGCCAGGCAACAGGAAAAGCTTGCTGTAATGCAAAACCTGCGACTTCTGGTCCCCCCCTTTTTTCTGGGGGCGCAGGCCAGTACCCCTGCTTCGGGCGCCGACCAGGCTTCTGCCATGATGCAGTTTGAATCCCGGTTGCGTGATCTTGTATCGGAAAAGGGAGTCGATCCTGAGCTGCGGCATAGCGCGACTTCATTAATGGTGGCACTACATCACTTTCAGGTTCGGTTCAAGGGTCGCCCTCAAAGTTTTATTGAACTTCAGCGACGTATCATGGGTGGACTAAAAGTGGAATTGGAAAATCTGAATGCTGCCCTTAATGCGGGACCGGTGACATTAGCCAGTTTGCCTGAGTCATTGCGTAGCCGTTATATTTCTCCAGATGGGCAGGCACGTGTGGAAGTCTTTCCCAGGGAAAATATGGGCAGTGAGTCTGCGATGCGACGTTTTGTCACTGCAGTGCAGGCAGTAGCGCCCGAGGCAGTAGGCACTCCCGTAATGCTGGTTGAAGGGGGCAAGGCGGTTGCAGATGCTTTTCATGAAGCGACCGTCATCGCATTGGCCTTGATTGTTTGCCTGTTGTTAGTGGCACTGCGTCGAGGGATTGATGTGGTTCTCGTTATGGTGCCTTTGTTGCTGGCAAGCGTTTATACTGTGGCAGCAATGGTACTGTTGGGATGGCCTTTCAATCTCGGCAATATTATTGTTTTACCACTTCTCATTGGTCTGGGTGTTGCCTTTGCAATTTACCTTGTGGCCCGTTGGCGCCAGGGCGTAACTATTGCGCATCTCCTGCAGACCAGTACCCCTGTTGCGATATTTTTTAGCGGGGTTACTACCTTAAGCTCCTTTGGCAGCATGGCCATTTCTTCGGATCCGGGTATGGCAAGCCTTGGTAAAACCTTGACTTTGGCACTGTTGATGATTTTGCTCTGTGTTCTGATTGTGTTGCCGGCATTGCTGATGTTATTCACTCCTTCTCCAAAAGAAGAAATACATGACACTGAAAAACATAATCAGGTCTAAGTTTTTTTCGCATATTGGGGTGTATTTTGCCGGTTTGATCGGTATGGTCTTCATCATCATCCTGGTGCTTCATGAAGGCGCAGGAGGGGTAATGGGCTGTCTGGAAGTTGCCGGTTGGGGGCTGCTCTGGCTGGTTCCATTCCATTTGTTGCCTATTGGCCTCGATGCAACCGGCTGGCACAGGCTCCTGCGTGATGAACGCCGTGCTACGTTGCCATTTCTGGTCTGGATCGCAGGGATTCGGGAATCCATTAATGGCTTGCTTCCTGTTGCCAGGATCGGGGGTGAACTGGCTGGAATTCGTTTACTGTTTCGACGTGGCATTCCAGGTGATATTGCCGGAGCAAGCATAATGGTGGAAGTCACTCTTAACTTGGTGAGTCAATTCATGTTTGCGTTGATGGGTCTTGGGATTATGGTTCATTACGTGGGTAAAAGCTCCATAATCATTCCCATGTTGCTGGGGTGTCTAATTGCTTTCCCAGGCCTGGTAATTTTTATTTTATTGCAACGCCAATGGGGATTTTTTCAGCTTCTGAAACGTTTGATAAAGGCGGTTCTGGGTAATCAGAATCCGCTCAAGGGTTTTGTCGATCCTGCTTGTCTGGACGATAGAATCCACGACATGTATCGATGTCATTCGAGTCTGGGTATTACCTTGTTCTGGCAAATGGCCGGATTGTTCATGGGGGCCGCAGAAGTATGGCTTACTTTTTATCTGCTGGGTGAACCCATAAAACCATGGATGGCCATGTTGCTGGAAAGCCTGGGCCAGGTTCTACGTAGCGCTTCATTTGTCATGCCTGCCGGTCTCGGTATTCAGGAAGGTGGATTTGTCTTTTTAGGATCAGCGATTGGTATTGGACCTAACATAGCGTTGGCGTTTTCTTTTGCACGCCGGTTTCGAGAACTGGCATTTGGAATCCCTTTCCTATTGTCGTGGCAAAGCGCTGAGGGCCATCATTTGCATCGTAACTGGCGGAACAGCTCAAAGAAAATTGGTTCACCCAGCAAAAAAGAAGGGGCGTGAATACGCTGCGCATTTTATCCAATATCTTGTACACAACCCACTCTGGGCAGGAGGAAACCTGTTGGGCAATATAGCGGCCGACAATGATTTCAAGGGCCGTTCTGCTGCCAAGGGCTACTGGGTAGGTTTTTTTCACATTAAATCATGTTCGTTCCTATCTGCCCCTGCATTTTTCTTAGATCGCATTTAAATCGCTCCTCCCCAACAATCTCATTTAAGACATAAATATCTAAAGGGAGAGTGTATGGGGCTTCCTGCGTTGATTAAAGCGTATTCCGTCTGCTTGATGTTTCAGCTGGAACTGAGCGGGCATGCTTTTCTGAATGTTATGGTAAGGTAAGCCATTATCTGAATTTCCAACCAGACGATCGGGAAACCAGATTGAGTCCCAGACAAATATTCGTACTTATCGGTTCCGTCGCCACCATGATAGGAGTGTTTACCGTGCTGGTGACGGCTCCTTTCATGGGCAGCGTGAATGCCTTTGATAACGGAAGAAGTATAGGTTCCGTGATTTTTATTTTGGGAGTGGTTTCACTGGTGTTATTACTGGCCAGGAAATATATCGGACTCTGGTTGGCCGGAGTGAGGGTCTTGGTGATTACCCTTTACCTGTTCGTTGAGGAGCAGTTACATATTTCCTGCCTCACGGAACAGATTGTCAGGAATATGGATGGAAGCTTTTTCCAGGAGCTGGCTAACATGGCCGCGAACTCTATTTAGTTGGACTGGGATTGGACTGTGTTGCTAGCGGGATGTTTATTTATTCTGGCGTTTTTGTGGCACTTTCTATGACCATAAATGACAATAGCCACTAATTACATGCTGTTTGCAACCCATTGAAATTTAATATTTTTTATGTTTTCAAGGGGTTAAAAATAAAACAAACTGGCGGAGGCTGAGGGATTCAGCCTTTTAACCTATAATTTATATATTTATCAATATGTTATAAACTAACAACAGATGAAGATTGGCACACCAAATTGGCACACCAAATTGGCACACCTGCTTATTGTCGAATGGGGTTTATTGTCCTTCTTTTTTTGCAGAAATTCAACTGAAAATAGGCCATGAATGCACTTAGTACAGGGAGGGGCAATTGTGAGTATGGAGTATGTTATGGTTTTATTTCTTGTCTTGGTTCTTTAATCAAGCTATGTTGTAATGAACAGGGAGCCTGTCCAATCTGGAAATTCGACTTTTCCACGAAAGGCCTTATAAGCTCATTCGAGAAATCCTTAGCTTATTTGTGGTTCTGGCCATGGAAATTGACTTAGGCATGGGCACTCTTAACCCAGATTAATTTTGCCCATCACAATTAATTCTCTTCGAAGCGATTTGCGTAACAGAGCTCCACAAAGCGCAATTAGTGTAGCCACACCAAATTTTACTTCAGACATGGAGGCAACGAAGGTGCGTAATTGGATGCTGAACTCATTTGTCCGTGGGTCTCTTTGTCGCCAACCAGCTGAACGGCTCTTGCATGGAGATTCTGTTCGGCAGAGCGGGCTGATTCCTGAAAGGCTGGAGGGATAGGTTTGTTGAGGAGGCGCATTTCTGACCCGAGTCCTTTGTTCACCTCAATCCGATAAAGACTAGGGTTGCAGTCCCCACCACTTAGTTAAATTGTCCAAACTTGACTTGGCCCCTGCGCTCATGTCAACTCCCATTTATCTTTGAGCAGTGCCATCAGGTCGGATTGCCTCTTTTCGACAACTTTTGGAGTCCATTCTTCAGTACTTAGTACTTGTGTTGTTAGGATGTAGGAAGAAACCCCACTGCGGCCTGCGAAATATGCCTTCTTCTTGGTACTAAAATCATAATTTTGGGCGGCTGAGTTTCGACGCTGGTTCAGCGGCACTAGGTTAGCAATATGGTGTACCCAACTATATTGTTCGGCAACAGAAGGCCACCATTCCTCCCACTGCGAACCTGCGGCAACCGTTTGCGGTAGTACATGCTCTATGGTCAATAGTGTAGGGTCATAACTAGCCGCGCCATCTGAGAGGAAAGAATCTAATCTTAGGATGAGATAGTTCCTGCGGCGTGCCGTCATCATGTAGATGTCACCATTCAGAGCCAGAAGCATTGCATCCTTTTCACGGTCCGATAACTCTATCTCGGCAATCGGTGATGAAATGAAGTGCGGCATTTCCAAGGCTTGCAGGATACGCGCATAGCGCTCAATTCGCATATTTACGTCATAAGCGCATATATGCATGAAAGCCGCCAACCGCTCTAGTTTTTGGAAAAATAAGAGCACATAGTTGGCTTCTGAAGCTTTGTTTGCCAAAAACTTCATTGCTGAAGGTAGCCAGTCTGAGTTGTCGATACGATTCAGCCAGTGTAGCAATGCGTTGACTTCTGCAGCGTTTGAAGTAGAAATGTATTGGTTCTGCTTGGCGACAAGATAGGCCTCTGAGTAAGGCTCTATGACTTTAGTCACCAAGTCCTCTGATGAAGAAACCGTGGTGATAACTTTCTCCCTAAACTCATCTAAAAGTGTGCGACGAGCCTTTTCTTTGGCGTAAATCATGCGGATATGGGTAAATACTTCCGCAAAGCCATCCCGTCCAGTTTCAACTTCCAGTTCTTCCCAAATTTCCGTGTATTCATTCTGCTTAGCTGGAGCAATGTTGCCAATGACCTCAGACTTGATGATGTCAGTGGGCAATAGGTCGAGGCCTCTGCTGTTGAGTACAGAAAATATCCGGAAAGCTGACTGTTGGCTCGGCGTGGAAACTGCAACCAGAAAGCAGCGTTGCACCAGAAATGAACCAAACTCAACCAAACGGGGAGTGTCTTCACCGAAGTTTGTGTTAATACGTTGCATAAAGAGCTGGGCATTTCGCCGAATATTTCGCTGTGACTCGTTATCTACCTGAGCCGGTTCCAAGGCAAGCATTTCTTTTAGGCGAAGCCCCTGAACATAGTCAGCAAAGAACTGCCGGTCTCGTTCACGCAACGCCAATCTGGGCTTAGGCTTAAGTCCTTGCGAGGCACGGCCTGGCTCCCGGATATAACTTTCGAAGTCTACTCGTAGCTCGTCGTCGAATTGTGAAGTTATAGCAGCAAGCAATATGGTGAGAGTGGTTAACCGTTGCTGGCCATCAATTACCTCGGAATCTGGTTTTCCTTCTTCCTTAATGAGGACAATACTTCCCAAAAAGTAGGTGTCGTCCTTCTCTTTTAAAAAGAAGTCATATAAATCGGAAAGCAGCTCTCCTGCTTGCACCTCAGTCCAGGCATATGGTCGCTGATAGGAAGGGATGCTGTAGTCGAAATCGGAGCTGAAGATTTTCGCAAGTGGATACTCGGCGCCACTAATTTTTTTACTCATTTAATTTTTTCTATGGTGTTTAAGGACTAGGCTCTGCGTTAGAGATATTTAAGTGGTTTCTACCTACGTTAGAAACGGATTCTTGTTGCTTAGCATCTAATAAACTGGCACAACTACATAATGGGTCATTTGATGGGCGTCCACATATTGAGCAGGGCGTGTAATAAAGATGTTCATCTACTTGAAATTGAGGGGGATGCCGTCGCAAATCAAAATACATTGGGTTAAAACGGTACAAAACCTCACCAGGAACCAACTCTAGTTTCTCATGCGCCGCGATGTTTGAACGCATGACCAGACTTCCCGATTCATTTTGAGATTTAGATTTTGCCGTGTCGGGGAATGATTCCTCATCAAGTAAATCAAGTTTCATAGACGGTAATGCCAGAGCAAACTCAAGGTCGTGAACCTCCGCCTCTGCATAACCACGTTGGTTTAATGAACGCGCTGTAGCCTTGAATATAAGGTTTTCATCAATAGTAACATCCAAACTTAAACGCTCTTGGAAGGGCGGCGCCTTTTTGTCTACTTGAACGACCAAGTTGGCTAACGGGCGGCGTATATCGTTTGGAAGGACTTTTGGCCCCGGTTTTCTCGGCGCCATCAATTGAAATTTTCCGTAGCCATCGGTAGGGTCAACGCAGTACAAGCTAAAGTTGTCACAACGCGTTTCGCCCTCTTGTGGCATTTCCAAATTTGCCGCGAGTAAAGGCATGTAGGAGTTACGCGCCAGAACCAATTCAACATTTTTTGCAAGATGAAGTTTTGCGTCATCATGGGCGACCCATGCTGCTCCTTCGGAAATTAATGAAGCAGTATGTTCTGGGATATGCACTCGCTGGGGGCCAAAAAGTTCATGAAGTCGGGCTTTGATAGCGGGCATGTTCGCCATACCGCCTGTGACTAGGCACATTGCTACGGATGCGCTGGAATAGTCTTGGCTTTCCAGAAGCTTTTCAACTCTAGTCATACCTTTGTCTATTAATTTAGCAACCATGGATTCCAGCTCGTCTCGTGGAAGTGGGTAATCAAGGTCCGGGTCATCAAGTCCACGAAAAAAGTTCGGTACATAAACATTAACCTGGCTGCGTTGGCTCAAGTCAATTTTTGCTCGTTCGCAGGCATGCATAAGCCGAGCACGAGCTTCGGGTTGAGAGTTCGCATTTTCTGGTATTGATTTTGCCTCCCTAAAGCGCTGCTCTACTTCATTTTTGAGAGTTTCATCAAAAAGGTCTCCTCCAACCTCATCTGTTCCATCGTTCACAACTTGAACCAACAAGTCATCAACTAGTCGGCACAGAGTCAAGTCTAGCGTCCCGCCACCCCAGTCAAATACCAAGATGAGTTGCCGGTTATATTGCCTAAGAGTTGCAGCAAAGTCATTACTGGTACGTAGAAAGCCATATAACGCCGCCAATGGCTCATGAATAAACTGAACAATATTTATTCCCGCCATGCGGAATGCATCTCTAAGAAGTGCACGTCGGTAGCCCTCCATATTTACTGGAATAGTTACCACAGCTTTGTCAATTGTAAGGTTTTTGACAGTGCGTGTGTCCATGGCCTGGTTACGTACAAACTCCACCACGTGACGTACAATATCAACAGGGTTACGTTCTACGCCTCCGACAAATACGCTTTCCCGCCCTAGTAAAGTTTTCGGAGAGAGGACTACATTGCCTTGGACCCCTAGACCGGCTTGTGCCAAACGCTCTCGTGCTTCACGTCCAACAAGAGTCTGCGTTCCCTCATAACAAACGACAGAGGGGATAGGTAAGCCTTGGTCATCATATAAGTTAATGACCTTGTCGCCCTGAATAATGGAAATCAAACTGTTTGTCGTGCCGAAATCGAATCCAATCGCTTCCATATTAATCTCCCTGAAGTTGCTTTATTTCTTGGCGCAAGGCATCAGTTACCCGCTCGGCATGGTCTACCATGACGTGAACTTTTGGTTCTGTCCTGGAGAGTGCCTGTAAGCCCTCCTCAAGCAAATGAACGTCTGATTTCATGCGTCTTAACAATCTAGTTCTTTGAATCTCCATGTCATTGCGTAAATTCATAGCTTCCAGCTCATTCTTTGCACGCAAAGAATTAATTTCTGCATAATGTGCTTGCTGCTCCCTTTCCCTGCTCTCTTCAAGCTCTGGTATTCTCAAGCGAAGCGCCTTAAGGTCAGCTTCTAGCATGTGGACACGGGCCCTAAGAGTTTCCACCTCTCTATTTGCTGATTCACTAACACGAAGCCTCTCATAAGCTAATCCTCGGTATTCGTCACAAGCGAGACCAACACCTGCAAGTTCTGTGATACCGGAAATAATATCCCGCTTGCTAGCGTCTGACGTCAGCTTTTGTGCCTTCGGCGCCCATAGCGAAGTGAATAACATATCTGTTAGCGCTGCGACAGTCAGCCCCTTGTTCTCTGAAACCCAGATGGCCATGCAGTAAACGGCATTAGTCCGCAGTTGCTCGAACTCTGCAGCTTTGAGAGAGCTGTTAAACTCAGGAGGCAAGTCATTTAATTTTGTTGTGGCAATCTGCATTAATACGTCACTAGGTGCAGGGGCCTCGCTTAAGTTACGAATTGCTGTCTCAATGCCCTTATGAAGAAATATTGGGTGCCTGAGCAAGGTGTTCCGGACGAAATCACGGATGGCTCCTTGTAGTCCTGGATAACTAGTCACTTGCTGTGCCGCCAGAAGCAGTTGGCGAGGTACAGCAAAAGTAATATCTTTTTTTGAGGCTTCAATAAGACGTTGATAAGCTTCTTCAGATAGCCTTGGGTCTTGAGCAATTTGCCGCTCAACTTTCGGCTTAAGCGATAATTTCCTTCCTTTCAGTGAATATGCATGGGCAATGAATTGCTCCAAAGATGTGATTTTTACTATTTGTTTGGATTTGCTTTGTTTACCCACAGCCCCAGCCTTCTTAGCATCTAAATCAGGCATAGAAGCATTGCTGGAGGCTTTAGTAGGAACCTCGATTTCATTGGTTCTCATTTGGTTTTCAGTAGGTTTTTTTTGATGTTCGTTAGTAGCCCGTATCTGTGCCTCACTCTGAGAGATTGGGTCTGAATAGCGAACCCCTTTGGTCTTTGCGTTGGTTGTGTGAACGCGCTTCTCTTTGTTCATTAGTATCATTCCTTCCCAGGCAGGCGAATTAACGAGCGTTCGGCCCAACCAGATGTTTTGGGATTTGTAATCAATTCCCGCGCTATATTCCTGGCCTTTAAGAAATTTCCGTTTGCGGTATAAGCTTCTGTTAGTAGAATATTTAATTTAAGTCGGTCAAACTCTGTTATATCCCGCTTCACTAGTGCCGAGATGTTACCAGCCTCTGTCGCCAACTCGGATAATGGTAGCTCAATCCATCTCAAGATGCGGAGCGTTTCGTGGTCGGTGAGCAAGTCTTCAGGCACATTAGACAGTTTCTTGGCGGGTGTGTTTTTTTTATCCCATTGCCCCCCCTTTAGGATAGTGTCGAAGCGAATTGCCGCCATATGCAATCGACCTGACGGGGAAAAAATGGAAGCATTTTCGAAATGGTTAAAATGGAAAGCCACCAAGCTTCGCACTATGTGTGCCAAAGGTCGGTTATAGTCCATTAGTGCATCTGCGGCCTGATTAAATCGCTCTGGGTATTGAGCATATGGAATCCGTGAGTCAGGCCTCCTTTCTCTGGACATGACGCCGTAAAGGTAGTCACAGATACCGCTGTAATAAGTATCCGCAGTATTGAATGCTTTACATTCCTTGATAAAGCCTTCAAGAGCCTTAACGGATAATTCCTTTCGGTTGGTAAAGCGCACGAAGCTAGCCTCAACCCCTTTGATATGTTGTTCTTCAGCAATTTTGAACACTAGCTCAAATACCGCTGGAGGACCATCATTGGTCAACTTGACAGTCACCCTGTCGTTATTAACCTTTGATAATAGTTTTGGAATCTCCTCAGGCTTGGTAGGTTTGCCATTGAAGGATGCATTGGTACAGCGTTCCACTACGAATTCTGACGGTTTAGCTAAACGGGTGACCCTAAAGGGTGTCGCACCTAATTCAACACCTCTCACGAACAACTGAGGGCGCAGATAGGGATGTGATTCGAAGCGATGCCTGCGGAGGTCATCCATAGAATCAAAATGTAGGTCACAATGTTGACAGTGATAAATGGGCTGTTGAGACTGATAGGTATAACTCAGGTCTGCTTCGTCATGAAATTCTAAGTATCCCGTATGCCAGAAACCCATGCTTCGCTCACTTTCTTGTTATATTAACTAGGGGACTAACTTCTTGCAGTTCTCTTCTCCACTAGTATCAGATGGTGGTCTTTAATGAGGACACTCTTGAAGACCTTGAACGAAGCAACGGGTTCAACTTTCTTACCCCTGTCTTTTCCCCATTTGATGTCGAGCTTTGGTGGTTTATTGTGGTGTAGAACCCCGTAGTTTATGAAGGGGCGGATGTTAAGGAGCATTCCGTCATTGAGGTTGGTATCCAGACGCACAGGTACGTGTATATGGGAGCCTCTAGATTTTTTTGGTCTAGCTTGTAATAGATTACTAGGGCCGTAAAGCCGTCCTTGAGACCGCCCCCGACATGCCAAATGCAAATTGGCACGCATATTAAATAACGAATAGGTGCATTTTCATTCTTTTTTTACAGAAATTCAACTGATAGTAGGCAACGGATGTAATGATTATAACTATAAGGGTAATTGTGAGGATGTAGGGTTTTAATTGCTTGCCTTGATTCCTTAATCGAGCTATGTTGTATTGAACCCGGTACCTTCTCTGTAGAAGCATGACTTTTTCACGAAAGACCTTATGACTTCATTAGAAATCCTTAGCTTGTTTGTGGTCCTGGCGATAGGAATTGGCTTAGGTGTGGGCGCGCTGCTCATTGACCATCACTCGGCCAAACGGGCGCTGCGTGACAGGCTCCTGGACAAGTAGAGCTGTTTTAACCTGACCCCCTTCCCCCCGACCTGGGAGGGAAGGGGGTTCTTTCGGGTTATTTAACGGCAATGTAGATAACCGGGTCTTCCAGCTCTTTTCCAGTCCGGTCTATTTTTCCCGGCACTTTAAACACCTGGCTGATGTCCCGTAGTTCCCCCTCCCTGAAACAGACGACGTTGAGGTGGGGTAGATACAGGCTGAGCTTCTTGACAAGTTCTCCGATGGTCATGGCGTGGCTCCTTGTGGATGGGGTGGAAAGGGTGTCCCTCTGTAGCCTGTATAGCAATGACTGGGGGAGCGCCTTCCCCGGTTGGGGAAGGGTATCTTTTTCAGGGTTTGTTACCCTTGTTACCCCGGTTACCCTGTTTTGAACAAAGACGGGCCAGAAAGGGCCAAGGTAACCGGGTAGGAAACTTCCCTGTTCTGAATGCCTGGCGGCTACCCCATAAAAAATATTTTCCCTGAAGATTCAGGAAGTCATCCGTCTATGGAGCCTTTTTATTCCCTGTAGGGCTAAACCCGTGCCTATACGTGGGACAAGAATCCCTCTTGTTCCACGTAGACGCTTTTTCTGGGCCAGACGCCTGCGTGCAGCTTTCCCCTGGCCCAGGGAGAACGTATCATGCACATCCTTGATATCCACGAACTGGCCTGCCTGCTGCAGCGCTCCCCCGAAACCATCAGGAAGGACCTGCGCCGCAATCCCCTGGCGGTGCCGCCCAGACTTCACATTCCCGGCACCCGGCTATTGCGCTGGCGGGCCTGCGATGTGGAAGCCTGGCTGGCCGGCTATGTGGAGGTGCGCCATGGCCACCAAATTTGATTCCCACCAGTATGCCGTCGAACAGCTTCTCAACCGGAAACTGGCCTACGAGGGCGGCCTGATTTATGCCTGGCAGGACACCCACTGGGTTCCGCTGGACGAGGACCAGGGGGAGCGCCAGGCCTATGCCTGGATAGTCCATCGGGACCGCGGCTTTGCCAACCCCATCAATGCCAGGAAAGCCCATGGCGGACTTCTGGACTGGGCTCCGGCCCTGCCGCCTCCGGCTTCCATGGATATCATTCCCTGCCGCAACGGCTATGTCCATGTCAAGGACAATGAGCTGCTCCTGAAACCCGCCGACCCTGCCCTGGGTCTGCGTCATGCCCTCAGTTGCGACTACCTGCCGGACTGTGGCCCGCCCCGCCAGTTTGAGCGCTTCCTTGCGCACATCCTGCCGGATGCCGCAGTGCGGACCCGGGTGCAGGAATACGTCGGCTATACCCTGACGGCGGACGCCCGGTTTCAGCGCGCCCAGCTCTGGCTTGGAGGGGGTGCTAACGGCAAAGGGGTGCTGGCCAACATCGTGCAGGCCCTGCATGGCCAGGTGGCGGCGGTGAACCTCGATGCCCTGGAAGGCTTCAGGATGTCGGTGATGATAGGGGCCAGCCTCATCTATGCCGATGAGGTGCCCCGGAGGCCAATCAATGAGCAACTGCTCAAATCCCTCATTGCCGGGGAACGGGTGCAGGTGGACAGGAAGTACCGCAACCCCCTGAGCATCCATGTCCGGGGAAAATGGCTGGTCCTGGGGAACCACCTGCCCGCCATCACCGACCATTCGGTCGGATTCTGGCGCCGCTGGGACATTGTTCCCTTCACGGTGACGATACCGGAGCGGGAGCGTAATCCCCTGCTGGCCGAGGACATCATCGGCAAGGAACTCTCCGGGGTATTGAACTGGGCACTTAAAGGCCTGATACGCCTGAAGCAGCGTGGCCTGTTCGACCCCATCCTGCCCGAAGCCATGAAGGCGGTCATCCAGACGGCCAAGACCGAGACCAATTCGGTGCTCGCCTGGGTGGAGGACGGAGAAATCAGGCTGGGCTCCACGATGGATGTGCCCAAGGACAGGGTGTTCCAGCATTACCGCGCTTGGGGCGAGCGCAATGGCCTGGCGGCGATGGGGTCATCCAAGTTCTGGCCCCGGCTCAAGGACATCCTGCCCTATGAGGAAAGCCGCAAGCGCCTGGGCGGGGCGTTCGTGCGGGTGTGCAATGTGGCCCTGCCTGGATGGGAAAGCGCTGGGTTGAAACCACCGGAGACCGTGCCCCCGGAGGAAGGCTTTAACTTTGGTGCCAGGTGATACCAGGTTGAACCAGGTCCAACCCGATGGAAAAGCCCGGCCCATGATGGTTTACCGGGTGAACCGGGCACCTCCAGAAAGGTTTATCCCTTCCTCCCTTTTCCCCTCACCCTCACCCAGCCTGAACCTTTGTGCGATAGGTTCACATTTAACCCGGCACACCCGGTTCATGCTCTGGAAACCCCATTCTGTATAGGTTTACCACCTTACCGGGTAGCCAGGGCTACCCGGTAAGGTCCTGGTAGTCCCGGTTCACTCCTGTTTTCCTGGACCAAGGGAAAGCGGGGAGGGACCGTGCCCCTTCAGGGTTCTATCCCTTATAGCTAAAGTGCTCAGAATCCTTGCCCTGCAAGGGCAGCACTTTGCTTGGCACAGGGGGTTAAGGGTTGGGAGTATGGGGGGTGAAAGGAGTCAGAAAGGATGCTCCAGGCATACGGCGGGCACGGTGAGTGCAAGGCACAAAGCCAGACAGAGGTTGTTTAGGCCACTAGCTGGAGAAGATTACTGGCCAGATGCAGGGTGGTGGGCATTCCACCATTGCCTGGCGAGTTCCTGGGCCTGGGCGATTTGTTGGGAGGTAGTCACATTTTCGACTACATCTAAAATTTTATCCACACCTTTTTTTCCGTTAGCCTTGGCAAGAATGAACCATTTTACGGCTTCTGAGTAGTCTTGTGGCACACCTCGGCCTTGGCCATACATCACTCCTAGGTAGAATTGGGCATCAGCATAGCCTTGTTCAGCGGCTTTTCTATACCACTTTACTGCCTCGGCGTAGTCTTGTGGCACGCCCTGGCCATGGTCATACATGATTCCCAGGTTGAATTGGGCATCAGCTTCACCTTGTTCCGCGGCTTTGCGATACCACTTCGCAGCCTCGGTATAGTCTTGTGGCACGCCTTGGCCATGGGCATACATAATCCCCAGGTTGTTTTGGGCATCAGCAACACCTTGTTCGGCGGCTTTGCTGAACCACTTTATGGCCATTGAATAATCTTGAGGAACACCTTGTCCTTGTTCATACATCACCCCCAAATTGTTTTGGGCATCAGCAACACCTTGTTCGGCGGCTTTTCTATACCATTTTGCTGCTTCGGAGTGGTTTTGGGGCACTCCTTCGCCATGGTCATACGCGACCCCGAGGTTGTATTGGGCATTAGCGTTACCCTGCTCTGCGGCCTTGGTATACCACTTTATGGCCATTGAATAATCTTGAGGAACACCTTGCCCTTGTTCATACATCACCCCCAGGTTGAATTGGGCATCAGCTTCACCTTGTTCGGCGGCTTTTCTATACCATTTTGCTGCTTCGGAGTAGTTTTGGGGCATTCCTTCGCCATGGTCATACGCGACCCCGAGGTTGTATTGGGCATCAGCTTCACCTTGTTCTGCGGCTTTGCGATACCACTTCGCAGCCTCGGTATAGTCTTGTGGCACGCCTTGGCCATGGGCATACATGATTCCCAGGTTGTACTGGGCACCAGCATAGCCTTGTTTGGCGGCTTTGGTATACCACTGTTCTGCTTTGGCGTAGTTTTGTGGCACACCTTGGCCATGGCCATACATCACCCCCAGATTGTTTTGGGCGTCAGCAACACCTTGTTCGGCGGCTTTGCGATACCACTTCGCAGCCTCGGTATAGTCTTGTGGCACCCCTTGGTTTTGGTGATACATGAATCCAAGGGTGTCTTGGGCATCAGCATCCCCTTGGTTCGCAGCCTTTAAATACCAATATTTGGCATTTACCCAGGATTTTTGAACAGTAGTCTCGGATTTGAGTGTAGTTGGGTCAAAGAGCGTTCCATACCAGAATTGGGCTGCAGGTATTCCGGATTCTGCTTCCTCTTTCAGCTTGGCGAGTATGGTTGGGTCTGTTGCCGCTTTATTTGCCAGGGCCATGTAGGTCGCCTCATCACTTGGCGCAGCTACGGCCATATCAGACAGCATGAGGCTGGATACCAAGGCAATGTATAACAGAAAAGCAGTCTGCTCGCGTCGCATGATGAATTTCCCCTTTTAATATGCTGGATGGCGGTAAGGCCCACCCTTGTTTTTCCGTCATTATGCTCCTGTAACTGTTTGATGTTCAATAATCTTCTTGCTGCTCATGTCGTCATGTAAGTGTCGAATAACAAGCCCAAAGCCTGACCGGCTTCGGGCTTGTTTACCTCAGGGCAGGAAAGGAATCATGTCGTGGTGTATCCATGCCTCACCACCCGTTTCCTCGAGCAGTTCCCAGACAGGTTTTGCCGTCGGGGCAAACCGTTCCATCAGCTGCAAGGGGGTACATCTGATGAATTCAGGTTGTTTGCTCGGTGACGGTTTGCTGATATCAGGATAGTGGATATAGCCATAATGGGGGTCGATTAAACGATAAAAGATGGCTGCAGCCTTCCATGAGGTGAACTGGGCATAGGCACAGCCTTGAGACAAATCTTCAGAGTGGAGTAAAACCCTGCTCCACTCTTTGTCATTGCGGTAGAGAATAACGGTATAGCGTTCAGGTGCTGTATTGGATTTCATGAGGGCTTCCTTTAAGGGTGGGTTAGACATTCTCAATCTGTTCGGTGATGACAGCCTTGAGCCGGTCCAGATTGAAGTTCTGGCGTGTGGCCCGGGCCTGCCGGACTTCCTTGACCAGGGACTGGATAAGGGGAAGGTTCTCCGAGAGCAGGGCGGTGACAAAGCGGGAGGCAGGAACTTCTGTGGCCACGGCCCAGTCCGACAGGGCCTGGTGGACAGGGGTGGGAAGGTGCAGGTACATCGCTTTGGTCTGGCTGGGGTAACGCGGTCCTCGAGACATGGGCACATCCTTTCTTTCAGGGTTGTTAATCAAAGCATCGTGATGGGTATAGCTACTTTTTTTCTGAAACTTGAACATCTGGAACAAAAGCCGGGTGATGCTGAAAATAAATTTCACGGGAAGTCCTTTCCTTGAGGGTTAAAAAAAGCATGCTGGTGTGTATAGGCACGCTTTTCCTGAAAGTTATCCATTGGGGGAAATATTCGGGATTTTTTGAAAATAAATTTTTGTCAGGTCGGAGACGGGCCAGGGAAGCGGTGTTGCAAAAACCTGAGCAGGGCGCTACTGAGACCATCACCCTCAATCTGGTACAGGAAGGGGTTTATCCAACGATTCCTCTGGACTGGATGGAACGAAGGGTTTTGTCTAGCAACACCCGATATAGGCAAAAGCAGTTTGCTATCAGTCTGGATTGGAAAAGCAAAGTACCATCAAACTGGGTCAGAAGCGTATTGGAAGTTTTGCGGTATTCCGCGATGCCCAAATATGATGCGTTTAAACGCCTGCAGGAGGCCGGGCTGATTGATGGCAACTTTCTGGAACTGGTGCCTCTAAGTTACGGTGATTGAGTTGAGGAAGGTTGATGAAGGGTAAGGGGTGAGCT
Organism: Pseudomonadota bacterium; assembly: GCA_028873515.1. Taxonomy (GTDB): domain Bacteria; phylum Pseudomonadota; class Gammaproteobacteria; order Burkholderiales; family REEB80; genus REEB80. The sequence goes on from JAGWIG010000019.1 coordinate 40,230, forward strand.
AGTTATGCCTTAATTAGATGATTATTTTGGATTTGGAGAATTGTATGGCCGTCTGAACTTTTTTAAGTAGACTAAGATGTAGTACATCCCTTGAATTTCAAGGGTAGTGTTTTAATGTAGTATTAGCCATCATTTAGGCGCGTAAGGGACTGACTTCGAATGATGATGCCATGTTCTTGCAGTTCTGATTTCCAGAAAGTGAGTGCTTCGTGAGTGAAAGCATATAACTCGAAACGCTGGCCATCCGACAAAGTTACAGCAATATCGTTACCTAGTATTTCGACAAATTTTATATCTCCAGTTGAATTTTCGTAGATGTCGATAAACTTGCTTTTCTTAAGACCGACGTGCTTTGTTTCAATTGATTTGAGCTGATGAGCCTTGGGTTCTTGAAGGCGGAAATGTTTAAATGAATTGGCTATTTCACCAACTGTATGGAGAAGCGGCATTGCAGACCAGAGATTATGAAAGGCTTCCTTTTCTTGGGCTGTTACTTTTCCAAGGTGTTCTAAAATATAGTCACGCAGACTGTGTGCGGTAACGCAAAAATTGAAAAAGTGGTCAGCTTTATGGATTTTACTGTGCGCGTGATATGCACAATAACTTTCACGCTCAAGTTTCCAGAACAGTGATTTTATAGATGTTAAGGTTGGTGTAAGTGTCAATTTAGGTACCTGAAATTCTAAGAAAAATAGAACCTTGCTCTAATAATTAGGAAGCATAATACGGAAGTTGCTTAACCCTTTTATTTAAGTGATTGAAGTAATGTGCTACTAAATCGATTGAGAAATTTTGGACAGGTCTTGCAAAATGTTGAGATTCGCCAAGTAGAGAGTGTATAGTTTTGTGAGTCTTAGTAAGTTTAGCCATTGAAACGCTGATATTATCCATTCGTTATTTTCATTTCTTTTCTTTGTCTCCCTCATTATTTTGGTAAAAAGCTAGATGGACATGGGAAGGATGTGTAATTAGGGAAATAAATTACACCATCAACTATAACTTCAGGGAAAGCATTTGGACTCATTATTCCGTTCCAATATTTATGGGAACATTGTTCCCATTCATTTTGATGGCAATTAAGCCATTCTGTATCAGCTTTATGAGTATTTGAACCAACTAGTATTCTGCATTCATGGACATTTCTTGGGTCATTTTCAAACCAATCTTTAAGCGCTCTTTCAACCAAAGCATAATCATCAAATAGGTATATAGTTTTTAGTCTGGAAGGAAGCGCGGGATATTTATCTTGTCGCACTTTTTCAAATAACTTTTCTTTTTCATCATTTATCTTTGCATATGAATAATGAGTTTGGGCATTTTCTAAATGTGGCTCTGCTTTGATTAAGGCAGAAATTGTAGGCATAACACCTTTATATACCCTGATATTTTGATAAAAAGTCAGACCAGCAGAGGGTTGAGTTGATACAAGATGCCAGTATGGTTTCTCATGGATTTTACGTCGGCCCCAACAGGTATCAATAGTCATAAGTCATAAGTCATAAGTGTATATTTTATTTAATTAGTTACACGGATTCAAGCATGAAGTGCAATTTTGAATAATGCTGATCAGGGGGGCAGGATGCGGTAGCATTTGTGCTTTTTTGACCAGCCAGTCGAAATTGCATCCATGAACTACACACACCTTACCCAGGAAGAAAGATACCAGATTTACGC
>JAGWIG010000196.1 GCA_028873515.1 Pseudomonadota bacterium
AGTGATAACGCCTTTCGGCGTGGTTAGTTCCACGTTATCTACTACTGTCCCAAATTGGGACATAAGTATGGGGAAGGTTTCCCTTCCCCCATACCTATTTATTTCTTACCTTTTCTCATACCATGGTAGTTCTTCATACCAGGAGCTGCCCCAGCCTTTCTCGCAAGGTTTCCAATAACTCCGCCTGGAACACCTTGCGCTTTCATCTGTGCAGCCCTGCCACCATAGCCAAGCTTATTAGACTTACCTTGGAAAGATCCAGTCTTTTTAACTCCGGCCATGATACACCTCCTTACGGACCATTAGATCCAAAGATACTACGAGGATCAGTGCAGCCTACGCTGAAGCGCATATAGGTAGCCGCCTTAGCATTCTTGGTATCGAAGTCATTATCCTGATCGAACTGAGCCTTATTCCTCCAGAAGAAGGTCATGCCGTTCGGGATATTAGTACGAACAAACCATGCACTCGGGCTGGTGAAATAGTGATTCACCTTAATACCTTCCGGGAAGGCATTGGTAGCCTTAAGCACGTTGATCGCATTATTCGCAGTATCATTCTGCAGAACAGACTTCAGAATACGATTCGCGTTATAGAATTCCTGCGTAGCAACATGCAGGGACTTGGGCATAACAGCAATCTTCAGCCCTCTGTCATTAACAGCATTCATAATCTGAATGTTGATATCTTCAAGGGACGCCTCACTCAGATCCGCGCCAGGAGTAAGGGCATTGCTGTAGGTACCGCCAGTAGCATTGACGTGAGCCGCGCTGATAAGCGGCTGACCGTCAGCAGTGGTAAAGTACGTGCCGGAGAAAGCATCGTTGTAGATCAAAGCTGCCACATTCTCAACAGTCTGATTACAGGAGAAGGCGTTCGCCTTCGCACGACGCATGGAGACTTCCTTGTACAGATTGTCCTGAAGCTCCTCATAGGTAACGATATAACCCAGCGCATATGCAATGTGCTGGTAGGTGGTCACCCAGCCCTGCTGCTCCGAGTCATAGGCGATGGAAGCACCTTGACCCTTAACAGGGGCAAGGCCAAAGCCAGTTACCTGAACATCCTGCTCATAGGCCTTCTGAGAACTGTCCATGTCGTACAGGTCAGTATACTCAGTCGGGTGAGCATCATATACCTGACCCCAGACAGCATGGATACCAGGCCAAAGGAGTTTCGGATGGGTACCAGTGTTAATTACGCCTGCCATTTCGTATTCTCCTTAAAGGCCAGCCGTACCGGCAGACAGTTCATGAGCATTAATCTTGACCAGCCACTTGGCATTCGCCCCGAAGGCGTTGTCCTGGCGCTGAGCAAGGCCGAGCAGGCGAACCTGCAGAGTTGAGGTAGCAGCAGGAATTGCATCAGTGGCGGAAGCAAGTTGCCAACCAGATACAAAACCATTACCAGATGCGAGGTAGAGAACCTGGTTCAGGCCAACATCGGTAGCAGCCAAAGCCGTACCGTTAGCATGTTCCTGCACCTCAAAGATCGTATTAGGATCATCAACAACAAGAGCATACCACGTATCAGACTGAGCTGCAGCAGGTCGATAGGTGATATCAAGATTAGAGGGATTAGCCAGAGATTCCTTATTACGACCAATACCTACAATAACACCTCTAATAGGACCAGTGGCAGCTGCCAGTACAATACCTGCAATACCAGTAGCATCAGCGGTACCGCTGGAGATGACCGGATCACCTACGTACAAGGCCGTAGCGTAAGAAGCTGCAATTGAATAAATACGACCTCCACCGTTGTAAGGAGCACCGGTAATGCTCTGTACGGGGGAGAGGCCGGTAGGACGATTGGCGTTAGCCATGTTTACGTACTCCGCTTTTTAGGAATGAAAAGGTCAGGGACCTTAGCCTTGAGTTTGCTTCCAGGGCGCTGGAAGTCTACATATCTATTGTTCTTGTCCACACCTGACTCTTGTTCACTTCCTGCCA
>JAGWIG010000074.1 GCA_028873515.1 Pseudomonadota bacterium
GGCCGTCGTGCGCATCCTCCAAGCCGTCCATCCTCTCGCGGTAATGGTCGAAGCGGTCGCGCAGATCGGCCCGAAGATCGCGGATGTCCTCGCGTGTTGCCAGCGTCGTGCGCATTTCCTCCATGCACGAGTCCAGTCGTTCCAAGTGCGGTTCATGCCGCTCGATGGAGGCCTGCAACGAAGCGATGGCTTCCTCAAGGCGTTGGTCGGCTTCGTGCAGTTTTGCAATATCGTCCATGTGTTCCCCGGAATTAGAAATTTCTCGACACTTCGATCAATTCCTTTTTCATGGATTCCCCGTTATGCGTTGCTCGTCGTCGCGAGCAGGTAATAGGTCGTGCCGCCCACGTTGAACGCAGCTTTGAATTTTTCGGACATCACGCGACCTCAAGGATTTACGAAATAAGTGAATGTCGCTTCAAGCGTTGCACCCGCCGTAACGAATGTTTGGAAATCAACCTGAGAAGGAGATGAATCCCAAATTTGCATGACGCTTGCGCCCTGAGGAATGATTCCGTAGTAATACGGGCCGGTACGAGAAAAGCCGCTGACGATCAAATTAAACTGAACCTGGGCGCCTTGATTAGTGAACGGCAGCCCGCTGATCTCTACGTAGCCAGTAGAAGACCCCGATTTCGTCGTCAGCGTCAATTGCAGCGTGACAGTGACTTGATTTCCGACGCGGGAATAAAACGCTTTGTTGATCGTTGTGGTGCTCGCGCCCGGAGGAGCCTCACCAGTGCCTGTAAACGCGAGCCCGGTGATCGGTACACGATCATTTGAAGTAGCCGGACCGGTGAATGTCACTACCGATCCTGCTCCAGAACGACTCATTACGACAGGATATGCAGGCGTTGCTCCCGGTGGTGAATGTGGTACGTCAAACTCCACATCTGCACAGTTCGTCCCATAGACGAAAAACTTTGAATTGTCGTTGCCGGTTGCAGAGAAGTTTTCCTTGACTCGCCCCTTGGTGATGCTGTCCAGAAGGATCATCGAATCACCAGCATTTACCAACGTCTTTTGGAACGTGTTTCCTTCGATGACAAGCGCACCAGAGTTTGCATTGACTCCGTTGTTGGTGATTAAAATTCTCGGCGCAGTCTGTGCGTTGTTGTCATTTTCAAAGTAATTTCCGGTGATGTTGAAACCAACCACGGCGGCAAGGCAAGAAACGTCTCGCGCATTGCCCTCAAAATTGCAGCCACTTTCGATGTTTATTACACGACTGGTTTGTACAAGTGCCGTGTCGCCGATGTGGACTGCTGCATTTACGCTGTCAAGGAACGATGACGATTTGATGTTGTAGACGTTCGAGTTGTCGCCGTAAATCCAGATGCCATCATTGTTATTTTCGAAGCGGCAACGGTCGAAGTTATTAACGCCAACGAATCCACCGGCGCTACCGGTAAAACGAACGGCTGCATATCCTGATTGCGAAAAGCTTTTAAATATGCACTTTTCAAAATCGACGTAAGACGAGTTCGTTACGTGGATGCCGTGATTGACAGTCGCAGAGCCGACAAAGGTAATACCGCTGAATACACAAAATGCTTGGGCATTACCGGAGGTGACACTTACGGCATCACTTGCAGAAATCGCGGAAAAATCAAGAATAGCTCCAGTATTTGCAAGAAGGTCATTCCCGCTATCCCCTTGAATTTTGAGCCCGCGAGCAGTGCCAGACATCGTAATAGAAAGCGCAGTGCTGATTTTGTAATGACCATCAGGTATGTACAGCGAAACGTTTCCAGCTATCGCCGCGTTTATTGCATTTTGGATAGCAGTTGCGCATTCAACAGTATTGTTTCCTATCGCACCAAATTGGCAAATGCTAATGGCAGAATTATGGACAAGTTTCCATCTCCCGCCATCCGTTGCAACAATGACTGTTCCACCATTGTCTGTACTGGTATTATCTGTCGAATCGTAGTAATAGACACCGCCGCCGCCGTCACCAACAGAATAGTATCCCGTTACGAAACATCGTGTATATGTGAGTTTACTAATTGTTTTAAGTTCCGCAATCGAATCAACAACACGATTCACACGATTTAAAAACTGCTGATCTAAGGTCGTTCCATCAAATGAGACAGAATTTGCTGCTGGATTTTGTAATCGGACTAATGTATCTCTAGTAATTCGAAGATCAACTAAATTTCCGGGTTGCCATGTTAAAGCAGTTGTACCTTCTTGAGCCCGTGTAACAGTAATATTATCCCCAGAAATAGCAGTAATGGTAATGATTTCTGTCCGACCAAGATAATCATTTAAAGTAGCAGTAATAAAATTGCTACCAGTAATTGCGGGCAATAATGCACCACTTCCGGGAAACAATGTGATTGTAGTGTCACCAGGATTCACTGTATTTAAAATTTGAACCGAGACATTATTTGCAAAAAGTTGGGTCATTATGTCCTTTAATTAATAGTTGTTGTATTTAATGGAGAGCCATTAAGAACTCGTTGCCCTTCTCCAATAGTAGCAAATTGATCTGCGGGTTCATTACGAACCCATGGAACAGATATTTTTTCTTTTCGTCCTTTTAAGAAATCCATTGGGTGGCGCAATTCCCAATCATCTTTACAAACCATTGCACCATCCCAACGCCGCATTCCTTCATCGGATTTGAAACGAAATCCACATACATCGCAGACAAAATTCCATTTACCCGATTTGTAATAGTTATACATAATTAACCGAAGTAAACAATTGCGGTTGGGCCTGTACCCCCAAGAACAACATAGAGACCCAATTCAGCCTGAACTGCGTGAGTAAAATTAACAACAACGGGCGTAGACCCATTGCCAGCAGCTTGAAACAGGATTTTACCGGAGCCCGCTGTATTATCATAAATGGTAATAGTCGGACTTCCAGCACCAGCCGGTAACAAAACTCCCTTTAACAGATTACGCCCCGTTGCCAATAATGTATTAGCAGTCAAAAGGCCACTGGACTTTGACGTGTTAAGTGACATTATTATCTCACATAAGTAATTAAAACATACCAAGGACCACCGGCAGTGGATGCAATGCCCGTTTCCGCATATGTAGCCGAAAACTTAATATCTCCCGTCAGAAGAGATGGAATATTTTCCAAATTAGGCAAAGCACTCATTTGAACTTCTGCTGTAGTAGCACCATTTGCTATTACATCAACAGTACCGGTACTAATAGTACCTGTGTTATTTGCCAATGTTAAAGTGACGGTAGCTGTCAGACTCGCATTACTGGCAGTAGACCCGAAAAATTTTACACCAATCACCGAAGCATCGGCAGGTAGAACTGCCTTTACTGTTGCGGCGGTATCTGCACGCGTAACTTGCACCAACTTACAATCTTGATCCTTAGATGTCGGGATCAGGACTGTGGGGCCAGTCGTACTCAGAATATTTACATCTGTTGCAAGAAAACCCATTGTATTCTCCTAAAAATGTTAAATAGTGGGGATTCCTCCCCACCAAATTATTTAAGCACCCGGAGAAGCATACATAGCACGGGCATCTGTCCAACCGAATGAATACCGAGAAGTAGCTTTGAATTTCGCATTTTCAGTGTCGAAATCGTTGTCCATTGCGAAGTCATCAGGACGACGTTCAAAATACTTCATGCCATTCGGAATGTCAGTACGAATAAACCACGCATCTGGATCAGTCAAGAAGTGATTAACAACGGAACCCTTCGAGAACTTACCAGTAGCAACCAGAGCATTCACATCGTTATTATCCGTCCCGACACGACCTTGGGATTTCAAAATACGAGTGGCTTCAAATTCCAGTTGCGGAGGAATAATCAACGATTCCGGTTTAGCGGCGATCAGTACACCGGCGTCATCGCGGAACAACGAAATATCAATATAAGCTTGTTCCAACGCAGCTTCCGACAAGTCGGCAGCCGTGGCCAATGTATTCGACCATGTACCACCAGCAATATTCGGGTGGGCCGAATTGACAAGACTTACACCATCACCGCCAACAAAAGCACTGTTGAAGGCACGGTTATAGACGTTTGCACCATTGATTTCTTTGGTGATGCGGATAATGCGAGCCAGACCTTGCGCTTTCTTCTGACCAACCACATCATACAAATCATCTTCCATCATTTCGCGGGTGATAATGAAACCCGAGGCCCACACAACGTGCGTATAGCGCGAAGTGAAACCTTGCCGTTCCGAATCATACTGAATCGGAGCACCTTGGTCTTTAACCACAGCCAGCCGGAACGAAGAAATACCAACATCTTCTTCAAAGTTCTTACGCGAAGTGAATTTATCGAACAGCTTATCAAACTCAATGGGATACTCGTTGTATTCTTTACCGTACCAAGAATTTACACCGGGCCAGAGAGCTTTTGCAAAACTAGAGGTATTGATAATACTCATTTATATAGCTCCTTAAATATTAAACACCGGCTGTACCAGTACCGCTGGCCAGTTGATGGTTGTTAATAGACACTAACAGTCGGCTATTCGCCAGAGTCGGATCATTGTCGACACGTTGAACAGCGTCATAAATCTTTAGTGTTAAGGTAGCCGTAATAGCAATAGTCGTTGCATCTACCGATTCACCAGAAGCACCTGTAGAAGTAGAGCCACCAGCATCAATATGGTTTGCATTTTGACCAACAGTAGTGGACGTAAATGCACCATTAACATTGGCTTCATACACCGTATCAGGGGCAGTCGAAACAAAAACATATTGCGCAACACTAGCTTTGCGATATTGCGGGGTATTCAAGTTAGTCGGATCAATCATAATACCGACAACAGCCCCAATAACAGCATCACCAACAGCAGCTTTTGTTACGGTACGAATACCAGTAGCTGCTTCACCAGTAGCTGCAAGTTTAACCAGATCACCAATAAAAATCGGAGTGGCATCCCCAGCGGCAGTGGCAAACTTTTCTGTTTGACCATTCCACGGGGAACCATCCAAATGCTTTACGGGTTTAAAACCGTTTACACGAATGACATTAGCCATTAAATTTCTCCATTAGATAAAAATAAAATGGCTATATGTGGATTTAATCTGCCGAGGATTTGACTTTAAATTCAGATTTCCCATAATAACCATTAAGATTTTCAGGACGTTGGGAACCTTCAAGTTCATCAATTTGGGCTTGTTTGGCAGCTTGGTCTTCTTCAAAATATTCTTTACGAATACGCATAACAACTGCTTTCTGACCACCACCAACATGAGCAGTAGCAATCGAACCTTCATCGGAGGGTTTATTGACACGACGGTCACCCACCAAATGTTGCTCGGCTAATACTGGCTCATAACCCGCTTCTTTGAAAACTTCAACACGGTCACCAACATCATTTACAATGCGATACACATAGTCGGGGTCTTTACCCCGAACTGTAAGGATGTTTCGAGTCCCTACAGGAGTCCGTTTTACACGCCCACTCGGGCTTTTAACGATAGAATCTTTCTGCGTCATTTTAGGAAACTCCATTAATTTGTTTAATTTGATCCTTGTACTCTTTCTCAGTCAGATGACCGGCACGGACCAATTTATTCATCATATCCCGTTCTAACGGTGTCAATTCCACATCATCGGAATTTTTGCTAACTTTTCGAACTCCGTTACCACCTTCCACAGAAGCCGCTCGATCACGATTGGGATTATGGAATTTGTTCGGGAATTCTTGTTTAATACGACGTTCCACTTCACGGAGAACATCCGTAGGGGAACGGCCTTCACGAGCAAGCTGAATACCAATAGCATCAGCAGCACCACGCATCACAACATCTGTTTCATACCAACGATTCTTATCAATCCATGTTTGAAGTTCCGGAGCAACTTGGGGAACTTGGGGAATATTTTCGCTCGCTTTTTGAGCTTCCACCTGTTCCTTTACAGCATCAATCCGTTCTTCAATCTGGCTCACTTTGTCAAGATCACCTTCTGCAAATGCTTCTTTACGAGCATTACGCAGATTCGCCAATGTTTGTTTCACACCTGCATCATAAGATTGCTTACTTAATTGAGACAGATGTTCCAACATTTTACGTTGTTCTCGAAGTTCACGACTTTGTGATTCGATCTTTTTGAACAACTCACCACGCTGAATAAACTCTTTTGCAGATACGTACCGATCAGGATCACCAGTATATTCTTCTTCTGGTACCCAACCTTGGTCCATAGCTTCCAATTCAACTTTCGTATATTGGCGTTCTTCCGAAGAGGTTTCCGTAGGTTCGGGATTTCCTTCTAAATTTGCATTTACATTTTCGTCGATGTTTTCCGGCATCTTTGCTTACTCCACTGTCTTAGTTAAAATGGCAACAACGTCTTCATCATTGATTACTGCAAAATCTTGATTGGTATCAGGATCAGTAATAATCTTAGCTGCCCCATGGGCAAATACAACACGGTCACCAATCTGTAAAGGATTATCTACATGGTAATCATTAAATACTGTGGGACCGAAACAAACCACGGTACCTGAATCAAGACTGCGTTCTTTTCGCTTTAATGTCTGGGGATCAGCTACAATTTGAAAACCTGGGATGGCTTTTGCCTGGTTGTAGGTTTCATCAACATCTTCAAGATTCATCAATTTGAGAACAATTCGATGTAATACGGGCTTAATCATATGTATGAGGCTCCTCATTATCTGCCATTTCTAAATTTAGTACATCATTCAGTGCCGCTATAGCACCACGTTTAAAGTTGTCAGCAGTGGAATCTAAACCGGCTGACGAGATCAATTCATCTGCAATATCTCGAATTCGTTGTCTAATGAGTTCGAAAACTTCTTGCGTTATGAATTGCTTTTTCCACGCTTGGAAGTCGCTCTTTGTTGTGATTTTGAATGCTCCATTTTTTGTCTATGCTGCTCAGCAGATTGGTGCATCTTTTGCTCATGGGTCTGTTGAGCATGGTGTAATGCTTGTTGTTGATGGGCAGCTTCTTGTGCAATTCGAACATTGTTTGCTTGATATTCTTGTTGCGATTGGGCTGCTGACGACGCTGCTTGCAGAGTCTGCTCTGTTTGCGCGGCTTGTTGAGCCATTGCTTGTTGAGTTGCTTGGTCATGGGTAGCAAGGGCTTGTTTAAAGGCTTGGTCTTGTTGTTTTAATGCAAGACGTTGGCCTTCAAATTGGCCTTTCTGTTGTAAGGCCAAAATCTTTGGATCAGGTTGTGGTTGAGATTGCCCTGTTTGTGCAACTTGTTGGTCGAGTAGTTCTTCCCAATTAGGTTGTTCTTGTGCTTGTAATACACGAGAAATAACAGCCACGGGATTAAGAATGCCTTGACCCACTTGTAAGAGTTCCATCAGACCTTGTGCTTTAATCAATTTTTCTGATTGACTTACAGCATTCGGATCAGCGCCCGGAACTACCTTGAAACCACTTTGTTTAAAATCATTCGGATCAACTTGAACATCTACAACTTCTGCATACGTATTATAATCAAGATACGTTGCATTGAGATTAAACAATTTAAGGAATTCCGATTCCAGTGAACGGTAAATACGTTTGTAAACCGCAGTGAAAACCTTCATACCTTGTTCTATTGTTGCCATTGTTGTGGTGGCAGGTGTATTCTGACCCGGCATTTTACCCACAAAAATCTCAGCAACAGATGCCAATTCTTTCCCAGAAGTGACCAAAGTCCCCATTAATTGGAACAAAACAGCACTTGGTTCTTTGACTGGCAACGGTACAACTTGATTCTTCAAATCGCCACCAGTAGCATTAACAGCTTTCCATTCACCGGGTTGGAATCGTGTCTCACCCATACGGAGTTGGAGACCTTTACCAATAAATCCAGATTGAAGATTGGAGAGATGCCCGGCATCTACCAACAAATTAATTAGAGTATTGACAGATTCATTGATTGGTCCCAGAAGCATCCCAAAACCGATATCATAAAAGGAACCATCTGGGGCAGGAACAAAAGAAAACTTTGTGTAATAATGGATAGGCTCAATTGCTTGAAGTTTCCCATCATCACTAAAGAACATTGTCTTTTCATCAAAACGAGTGGTGATACGAAGTACATCACCTGTTTGACGATTGAAAGTTACAATGTAAGGTTCTTTGTACCCATCCTTGTCCAGATCAAGGAATGTGTGTTGTTCAATGATTTGGAAGGGTGTCGTTTCATCATTTGGGGGAACATCAGGATGGATATTATCCCAATTCCAAGAAGCATTGGCTGGACCAAATTCTTTTTCCAAGAAAATGCCCGCCATCATGCGTTCTTTCAAAATTCGAGGAGACATTTCAATGACCTCAGAAATGCGTTCAGCATCTTCAAGGCATTGTGTCCAGTAATTCACAACAAGATTCTTGGGCAAAATCAAACGAGAACAATTCTTCTTTTTGATCGGGTCCCAATAAGTCTTCTTAAACATTGTGCCCACGATGGGGAGCATAATAAGCAACTTATCCATATCTTCTTCCCAACCGTGCATTTCATGCATCAATTGGTAAGACATATAAATCGCAATACGTTCTGCTAAATCCTCTTTAGACCCATCAGGGTCTTTGCCAACAACTTGAGTTTTGACAATTTTACCATCACTAGGAACAAGACTAGGATATGCCCGTGCAGCAAATTGCATTGCTGCTGTGGATAATAAGGGATATTTGATATTGGAAGCACGCGGCCAAGGATAAGATTTTTGTTCTTTGACTTGTTGTGCAAGTTTCATCCAATCATCAATGTTTCGTTCCCATTCACGACGGGAATTTAAATCTGTTTCAAAACCTCGCCGAGCTTGTTCACCAATATCTTTTAGTTCTTGTTCGTGCAATTTTTCTGCAATATTTACAGATTCAAGCAAAGCCCGTAAAGAATCATTGGAACTTTGTTCACCTGTCATATCCTCGCCAGCGGGTTGAATTGCAGGTTCGGATGCGGGCATACCCATCCCTTGGGGGGCCATGGGATTAGCAGAGTAGTTAGTACCCTGTGATGCCTGATCTGCCTGCATCGGCAAGTTCGGAATTGTGGAGTTCGGCAAGATATTCGTCCTCGTCTATTTCATCCTGAGTAGGAGCTTCATTTATTGAATCAAGCATTTTTCCGAGATATGCCAAGCAATCCACTTGGTCATCATGTTTACCTCTAGGAAATTGCATAATTTCTTGTTCTAGGTTGGGATACCAGTCTTCTTCTTTATCGAACTTCACAGTCTTTGCTCGTAGACGGGCTTGAATGGAACGTGCTCGGAAGACCTTATCTCGACCACCATGCTTTAAAGGAAGAATGTTCAAGAACACATTTGACTTAACCATTTCTTCACGGAGGAATGGCCCAATAGCTTGGGAGACTTGCATTTCTTCAATCCCAATGATTTCTGGCTGATATGCCCGTTGTAATTGAATCAAAGTATCTACAATCTCACGACCATCTAGCCGTTCACGTAAGACATTTACAATGTGAATCCGACGGAATTCATCTACTCCAGCAACCATAAAAACACTATAATCTGACCGCTCTGTTTGAGAAATAGCCAAGTCACAAGTAATATAATAGTTCAGAGATAACTTCTGATCCTCTACGGTTTCGGGTAAAAGGTCCTGTTTTTTGAAGTAAGACGTGGACTCATCAATTGGAATATTCAGATATTCTCGACTGTAACCATCCTGAGTTCCATCCAAAATTGCCTGTTCCCGGAGCATCTTGAAGTCTTCTATCGACTTCCTGCTCGGCCACAGAAGCTTAGTCATAGCATCATCATGAGCACGATACTTGACTGCTTTCCACATAGTCCGCCGAAGAGTATATTGTTTCAGGTCTTCTGTGACAGTTTGTTTATCCCGTGGATTGGGCATAAAGCCTTCTAGGAGGCTATCACTATGCAGAATAGTGCCCACGATACGAACAATGCCATTAACGGAACGAGAGGGCAAAAGAGCAGAAGTAAACCAACTTTTGAATTTTTTTCTTGTTTTTGGGTTAATAACTGCTTCATCGTTTTCAATATCATCACAGATGATTATATCTGGGCGTAGACCATTCCAGTTCAAACCACGGACTTTTTGCTGAGCACCTTTGGCAACAATGCGGAATCGGTGTCCATCATTAAAGTCGACAATTACAT
>JAGWIG010000020.1 GCA_028873515.1 Pseudomonadota bacterium
CAGCCCAAGCAGCGGTACTGAACCGTACTTTCTGCCTTTGCTAAGCAGGTCATGGACAGACTGGATTTTTGGAAGTGTCGCAAACTCATCCAGACCAAAAACCACTCGCCGGTTTTGATCAGGTGGTAAGGATAAAAGGGAACTGATCAGTACATCCAGCCAGCACGAAATAAGAGGGTTCAGCAGGGCTGATTGATCATCTTTCACGGTCAGAAATAACCACGATCCTGCTTCACCTTGGGTCATCCATTTTCTTAATGAAAAGGATGCTTCACCTGCTGCCGGATCCAGAATTCCGAACGGCGCTGCGTAGGCTCCGAGTACCCCCAGGATGCTTGCCGTCATGCCCTTGGCGTCTTCAGAAATTAGCCGGGCTGCTGGCGTTCCTTTCACCATTTCCGCCAGATCTTTCAGATCGGAATGAGCCAGGGCTGATAAAAAACTGTGATTGGTTGTTGCTCCGGCCAGCACCAGTTTTTTGAGGATGGCTGATATTGTTTGCTGCGCGAAAAAATTCCATTCTGCACCATTTCCTTCCCCGTCCGGGATCAACGACTTTGCAAAGCGATCACAGTCCAGCCTTGGATCTTGTATTTCAGCAAACGGCGACCAGGCGGGGGAGCGTGAATCCAGCGGATTAAAAACAATGTCCCCCTTGCGATAAAACCGTTCCAGAAATTGGGAACTTACATCAAAAATGACCGCCCGATCGCCCCTTTCCCGAAATTTTTGTAGCATCTGGATCATCGCCACCGATTTGCCCGTGCCCGGCGCTCCGGCCAACAACACGCCTCTTGTTTCCACATCGCGGGGAAGAGGGATGTTACCGATCTGGGATGAGAACAGCACTTTGTCCAGCATTTTTAATACTATCTTTTCTACGACAAGCTGCGCTCCTCTTAACCGCTGGTCTGCCCGGGATTTTGCAACAAAAAATGTATGATACAGGGTATGTAGTACCGGCCAGACAAAGGGGGTGATGAAAGCAAAAAAGATTGCGGCCCCGATCGTTTCTTCTATGGTCGGGTTTTGGGTTAATGAAGCCATGGCTGCCCCAAAAATCGCGCCTGCCGACATGACGATCATCAGGTGCTTTTTGCGTTTCTCTTTGACCTGATCATCGGCATGCTTGAAAAAATGACGGTACGCCCAGTATCCGATTCCTCCGGTCACAAGAAAGGGAATGAGGTCTTTAAAAACGGGGATTGAGCCAAGCAGTAAAAAAATAAAACTGAAAATTAAAATAATGGCAATGATTTTTGTTATAGGATGCTCCAGCCCGATCATTCTGAAAAAATTATTCATGCCGATACTCCTTTGTGGTGGGGGAAAGGAAACCAAAAAAATTAAGACATTCTTTTCTTATTGCACTTGTTTGAAATTTCTGGCCCGGATCCACAGCCCGATCAGGGTTACGGCAAGGGAAAAAACGGGGATAAGGATAAAAGCTTGGAAAACGCCACGTTTGATTGTTGGGATTTTTAAAGCCGCCCTGGCAAAACTTGAGGCTGGGTATACGCCCCCGTGTAAATGGATTAAAGCGCCCGAGAAGCCGATCTTGATGATGAAGAGGGAATAGCAGGTTAAAGCAATCAAAAGCCTGTCCTGCCCCCATTGCCAGGCGGCAAACATCAACATCAAGATGAATGAAGTAGTGAATACAGCCATAAAAAATTGTGCCGTGGTACGCGGCTGGCGGGTCTGGCGGGGGATTCTGCGCATGGGCGGTCTCCGAAAAAAATTGGGGGGTGATAAAAAAGCCCGGTTTGAGGCCGGGCTTGGGGATTAGCAAAAATAAGGATCAGTAAAAATCTCGCACGCTTCTTCAAACGAAATTTCGTTTGAATTCACCCGTGCTGCAAGCCGGATTGCCCTTTTTACAATCTTTGGAAAACGGGTATTACAGCGATTAAAGCCGAACCTGACCCATTCCGTGGACTCGCCTGACTTCTGGTTCTCCCGAAATTGCAGAGGGGGTTGGCCGGATTTATTACGGAAAAAATAAATCCTGTGAATTTGATAAAAATCGCCCCGACTTTCAAAATTCCGGGTGGCGACTGCACAAATTGTCTTGGCCTTTTTAGATTTAGCCATAATTGAATCTCCTGTGTAGAAATGGGGGGATGAAGCCAAAAAAATTTCAGCTTCTGATTCTTATTGCACCGGTTTGAAATTTTGAGAAAAAAGATAAAAACTGGTCTGCATGAAAATAGGGTAGGGTCAGTAAAAATTCAGGTTTTCATTTCCAAAAAAAACGTTTCTGGAATTCGATTCGGCTTCCGCCTCATAATCCATCACCCACTCTGCCAGCTCAAGCCAGCCGCTATTTTCAGGGGGAAAAGCCAGGCCGGCTATTTGTACTGCCTGCCTAAAATTTTTGGCTATTCCCACCCTGATCAAGGCGTCAAAAATTGATTCCTTGCCGCCAATTCCAACCTGAAAATGGCCAGCAGCCTGACTTTTGGTGATCGCATTCCTGATCAAATTTGCTGCAATTCGATAACGTTCCTCCCCCCGGAAGGGGGGACTAAGCGGGGATTTTTGGGGATTGCCCCAATTTTTGTTGCCAGATTGATCCATAATTTCCCTCCTGCTCTACTGGTTTTATATTTCTTATTGCCACAGATTGAAATTCTTGAGGGGCAAGGGCGCGTTTTTAAAACGCGGCCTTTGACACTTCTAAAAGATCTAAAGCTTCTAAAGAAACCCCAATTTCCCGGGCATATGGTCGCGCTTTGGGTCATTTCCCGGGCATATGGTCGCGCGGATCGGGCATATGGTCGCGCCTGACCTTCCCGTCAACAATAAAAATCCCGATTTTTTTAAGCCCCTCATGATCTGCGGCGAGCTCTGATCGCCTATCTCTTATTCTTCCACCTGCCCCGACCGTTTGTATTAAAGTCTCCAGATCCCACCCCCCGTTTGGTTGATCCTGGTGGCTGAAAACGTGTCTGGCAAGCGCCTGGCTGATGCCATGCCTCAAATTAATAATAAATGCGGGATTATAGAAGCGCCCTATATCATTCTGTATAAACTCACTCCATTGGCCTGAAAAAGTAAATCTCCATTTCCTTCTGCCACCCCCGTCATCATCTTTATCAATTAATTTCATTAAAGAAGATCTGGGATCTTTTTCAATTCGGGAATCCGTTTCTTTAATTTCGTCCAGGATCGAACACAAATATTTATCCCCACGTTTAAAAATAAAGAGTTCAAGGATCGCAGCTTTAAGATCTTTTATCCTTTCCCATAGTTTGTCATGCCCGTATTTTCCAACTGCTTTTCTTAAGCGGTACGGATCGACGAGAATTTGAATTCTCCCGTCATCCATTTTTCTTACCCCCAGATTTTCACGCATGATCACCTCAAGTATGTCCGCATGGGCTTGCCCCAACTTCCCTTCTATTTTTAACCAGCCCCACCGGGTTTCCAATTTTTGTGAAATTCGAACCGGACGGCGAGTTGGTTGAAATACGAGGCATCGTGCTTGATGCGCGGTGGTGGTGGGTAAATGAGTTAGATCAAATTCATGTTTTTTATTCCCACTCATCATTATTTCCCCCGTTAAAAGATGATTCCATGCCTGGCCCGCGGGTAGGTTTGTACAACAACCCGTTTTCATCCCTTTTAACCCATACCCCTGCAGATTCAGGCCCATGACTTTGTTTACCGTTCCAAATCAATTTCCATTCCCTTCTTTCATCTTCATTCAACTTAAACTTTTTCCCTTCCTCTTTGCTCATCCCTCTGATTGTCCACACCGCCCGACACGCCGCCGGCAGGGCGGTCCCGCCACGCCCTGAGTGATGATCGGATCGAGAATTTAAAATTGAATCTTGACTTGAGTGATGCACAGCAATAATTGCCTGGTGGTTTTTAAATGCAGCCCGGATTAATGATCGTCCCAGAAAATCCATTCCGATGTTATCTTCGTCCAAAGTGTGGAACATGATCAAAGGGTCAATGATCACAAGTTGATAGCCTGCTGTTATTTCGACAAATTTATTGTATTGATCTGTCAGAACCGGCTCACACTTTAAACCTTTGACAGCCAACGGCATGCGCTGTCCTTCTAGACAGATCAGATCAAATTTAATATTATTAAAATCGATGTGATTAAAATCATGATCGATCTGTTTTACTAAACCCTGAATTCTCCTTCCATGATCTGCTTTTCTATCTTCACCTTTTATTATTAAAACTCCCCCTCGATCCTGGGGGGGTGTAAAAATATTGCCGATTGCCAACCCAGTCGCCGCGGTCGCCGCGAGCAGATCCGACAGAAACGATTTTCCAACCCCATCCCCTCCCGAAATTAACCCCAGATCACCCGCTTGCAGACCAGAAAAAATAAAATCTGGTTTTCCCCAATTTGTACAAATTGCATTTTGCAGCGAGAGAGCATTCATACCCCCTCCACTTCAACAATCTCAGGCTGAAACAGGTCCACGATCCCAGCCGCCTGATTTTGCTGTATTTTGTTGACCAGATTTTGCCAACGATTTCGGGCCTGCCTTTCACATACATGCCAAACCGCTGCAAGTCCTTTCCATCCTGATTTATTATAAATATCAATCAGTTGCTCATAACTTGATGCTGAATTTATGTGGGCAGCATTTAGAACCTGATCTTCTGCTTGATCAGGAATCAAATCTTCCCCATTTTTCCCTTGTAAAAATGGCTGAGTCTGAATTTTCTGGCGACTATTCCTACTTTTTCCCTTTTTATTCAATTCGTTGCTTACTATCAGCCCACCATTTCTGGCTGATTTAAGCAGGTATGAAGCGCAACCATTTGAATTTAAAGAGCCTTCTAACACTTTTAAAAAGGCTGTTGCGAGCGCGTCCTCCGCAGAAACAGCCGGATCTGCGGCCTCGGCGGCCACTTTGATCCAGGTAAGCGGGTGGCCTGCCAGACCCGCAAACCGGGGATCTGAAGCGATCATTGCTGCAATTTTAGTGCTGGAAAAGCTAGGTGAATCAACAGGTTGATGCATGCTAAGCTCCTGAATGCAGAGCCATTTTTTCTATTTTTTGGTAAACAGACAACCCCTGTTGGTGTGTACAATAAACGTACATCTTGTAAACCAAAGGCCTTAAATTTAATAAGATTCAATCACTTAGTTGTATAAATTCAGCGCTGGGCAACGTGGAAGAAGTGATGCTGGAAAGGTGAAGGCAAAGCCCCCCCAGGTTGCAGTTTGATAAAACTGCGAATTTTATACCAGATCCGAAAATCTGATGTTATCCCCAAAAACGGGATTTTTTGACTCCCCCGGCAAGCCGGGAGATGAATTCCTTGAGCCTCAAGGACAGGATCGGATTTCTCCAATAATTCTCATTATCCTCTCTTCATTTTAAATGTCAAACACTTTTATTATTATTTCCTTATAAATTTCAATTTTATACTAAAAATTCTTGTACAAAACTATTCCTGAATTATACTCAATATTAATCAATAGGTTATAAATTTATTATTCATGCGCACTGTATCATACTTTTTTTGCATAATTTTTATATTCCAAATAAACATGTACAAACATAGTATCCAAACTCCCCAGTTCAATATAATAATGTTTTGTACACAGCTTATTAATATAACTGTTACTTTTAAACTAAATTTAACATTTATAATAGCAAAGTCTAGACTTTATAGCCCTCATCCAGCATTGCTTAACTAAAATCGGTTCGTGCAAAGGCCTTTATTTATTATTTACTGTAGATAAATAAACAATATTGTTTATAATATTAAACATGAACAGCAAAGAACTCAAACAATGGCTGACTAAACAGGGGGCAACTTTCAGGCAAGGGAAAGGTTCACATCTAAGGTATCAAGAAACAGTTGGGACTAAAGTAGGCAGAAAGGAGAAAGACACATGTTTATTTACCCAGTTACCCTCACTCCGGCTAAAGAAGGTGGTTTTGTGGTGACGTTCGCTGATATTCCTGAAGCTATCACCCAGGGCGATACCAAAGAAGAAGCGATGACCGCAGCAAAGGATGCGCTTGAAACGGCCATGGATTTCTATTTTGAAGACCGACGCCAGGTTCCTTTACCATCCAGGGCAAAAAAGGATCAGCCGGTTGTGGAACTCGCAGCCAGCCTATCGGCAAAAATTCTTTTGCTAAATGAAATGTTGAAGCAAAACGTTCGTGCGGTAGAGCTGGCACGACGCCTCAATACCACGCCTCAGGAAGTGAACCGTTTAACTAATTTGCGACATACCACGCGGATTGACGGGATTGCAGCGGCTTTAAAGGTATTGGGAAAGCATTTGGATATGCGTGCCGTTTAGTTGTCCTGTATAGTCAGACTGCTTTTACGACTTCTGGATTTTGCGTAGCGATTTTGAGCAAGGTACGGGCAGCACCGGATGGTTCGCGTCGGCCTTGTTCCCAATCCTGCAATGTCCGCACGGAAACACCAAGAAGGAGCGCAAATTCAGATTGTGACATGCCGATCCTGGTCCGCGCTTCTGCTGCGGTAGATAGTTTAACCTCTGTCTTGCGGATCGCTTTGCCAGATTTCATTTGGCGAGCGGAGTCCAATAGGTCTTTTTGAAACTGGTTTATTTCTTTATCCATGGTTCATCACCTCTGCTTTCAGTTTGGCTAGAAAATCAGCCGACAGGTTGTCGAATTTTGCCTTGGTATATGCTATCAGCAACCAGATACGGCCATCCACGCTATTGAAGTAGATTACTCGCACACCGCCACGTTTACCCATGCCTGAACGACTCCAGCGCACCTTGCGGCAGCCGCCAGCACCAGGAATTACATCACCGGCAAGCGGATTGGCGGCAATCCAGTCGATAAACCCGGCCAGTTCGGAGTTCGACCATATCTGGGCAGCGTAGCGCTGGAAAACTTCAGTTTCTGCGACGGTTTTGAGCACAAAACAAGTATACGGCAATGCCGTATTATAGTCAAACTGCCACTTTTTAACCAAAATTTACATTTATAGTAGCAAATTCTAGGTTTTATAAGCCTCTAGCAAGCCTTTTTTACCAAATTCCGAATGACATTAATTGTCATTTCTGGACGGTTTGGAAAACGAGCCACCAGATCAAGCTCTCCGCCCATCGCTTCAACATGTTTGCGTAAGGTAGAAAGCAGCATGTCGCTTTTATTTTCCAAACGTGAAATTGTGTCCTGCCTCACCTTAAGATTTTTGGCAAGCTCTTCCTGAGTTAACTCAACAGCCAGTCGCAAATCTTTGAGGGTAGCAAGGTTTGCTGCCCGATTCTCAATTTTAGCCTTTCTATTCTCTGGTAATCCAGCCATTATCTGTTCAAGATTTTTAGCCATGGTGTGTATACTCCATATATCCAATTTTAATCTGTCAAATGCGCTTCATAACGCTGGTCAGCAAGTTCAATCAGTTTGCTGTAAAACCGTTTTTGGTTAACGCCTGCCTTATTACCTGCTGCGAGCAGAATACCCTGCCGATCAGGATCGAAAGCAAAAGCAATGCGCCAAATTCCGCCATTCCAGTTAAACCTTAGTTCTTTCATATTGGCATGCCTTGATCCATTGAGGGTATCAACAGTCGGGCGACCAAGATGAGGGCCGTATTGTCGTAATAACAGAGCATGGGCCAATAACTCATCCTGCAATGCAGGAACCCACTGTTCAAACTCCAGCGCAAATTCATCATGAAATAGAACGGCCCAAATCATGCTGTAATTATGGATTAAAACACATATGGATGCAAATACATATTTTTCACTCCGCAAATTATTGTTCGTGAAGCGGCTTGTCTTGGAATAATCAGCCTGGTTATTTCATTTATCAAACCAGACCTGATTGTATTGTGTGCCAAATTGTGCCAGTCTTAAATTTGGCTTGCCACATTACCCGGGCCAGAAATGTCATTACAAAAAAGCTTACCTGTGGCTCTGTTTCATTAATGCGCTTTAAAAAAACAAAGGCCATACCCGAAGATATAGCCTTTGGACATGATCAATTATCGAGGCATATGACGTCTTGTCATCTACTTTTCATACACCTACTTCACATCTTTCATCCCCACGTGCGTGGGGGATACCCAAAATCATATGGTAATGGGAATCGGGTATCGCTTTCATCCCCACGTGCGCGGGGGATACGTGAAGGTTCACAAGCCCGACTAGCGGGAACGATTAGATTATATAACAGATGTTTTACCTTTGGTAAATATTATTTTTATTTTTATAACCCTCTTAAATCCCTGAAAAATCAGCCATCACTACCTCACCGTCCGGAAACTTCGCCTTGATTTCCAGTTCTCCACCCATCGCCTTAATGTGTGAACGTAATGTACTAATGTACATATCGGTACGCTGTTCAATTTTCGAAACATTTGCTTGACTCACATTGAGGGTTCGAGCAATAACTTCCTGAGATAGCCCGCGGGCACGTCGCAATTCATGTAAAGGATATTCTGCACGCAACCTTGAAGCGATCCGGTTAGCTTCATTTCTTGCTTCCACCGTCATCTTCGCCCGTAATTCAGAAAATTTCTTAGCCATCTTTACCTTCTCCTTTATCTTTCTCCTGATCCAACTTTTCTAGATGTGCTTCATATAACCTGTCCGCAATCGGTATATGAACTTCATACCACCGATCCTGACCTGTCTTGTCTCCACCAAGCAGCAATATTGCATCCCTTTTTGGATTGAAGATATAAAGCACACGATAAGGCTTACCCTGATGTTGAATCCGTAATTCCCGCATATGGTTAAATCTGGATTGATTCACTCCAGAACAATGAGGGAATGTCAAATATGCGCCATGCTCTTCAAGAAGCTGAATTACAGCTTCTATGGAAGCCTGCTCTAATGCTGATAGGGAATCCCACCAAATCCCAAATTCATCTGTATATTCAATTTCACAGGACATGGATAAATATAACCTTCTAGTTATATTTAGTCAACATTGTATTTGCCCCGTACTGCCCCGTAATGACATTGTCATTAAGATTTTCTGGCACAATTCTGGCACAATGAACTGTGCCAAGAAGGGTAAATACGGGTAAATGATGAAAAACAGAAGTGAAGAGGTGTTACGTAACTTGCTATTTTATTGGTGTTTTTTTGGTGGGTGGTACAGGGATCGAACCTGTGGCCCCTGCCGTGTGAAGGCAATGCTCTACCGCTGAGCTAACCACCCTACCCTAACGAAAGCCCATTTAATCAAAATCCAAAATAGTGGTCAACTCGGCAAATCAAGTTCTATAAACCTAACTACTTTAATAGCACTAAACGGGAACAGCGACTGCATGCTAACACTCCATGCCTGATTCAGCGATATTTAACTTTGAACATTTTATTTTTACATGACAACAGGATTCGTTTCAGAACGTATCATAAAAATAAAACTGCAAACGACTACATCCTCTCCCAACAATTAAAATCTGCTAAAATACGCGATTTAAAGTATCGAAACCAATTCATGACCATCCGCACTCGTTTTGCTCCCAGCCCAACTGGTTTCTTGCATATTGGAGGGGCCCGCACAGCGCTTTTTTCTTGGGCCTATGCCCGAAAAAATAATGGAAAATTCATTCTACGTATCGAAGATACCGATCAAGTACGTTCGACCCAAGCTTCCGTAGATGCCATCCTCAACAGTCTTAAATGGCTCGGTATCGATTGGGATGAAGGACCATTCTTCCAGATGCAGCGTATGGCCCGGTATCAGGAAGTAATTCGGCTATTGCTTAAAATAAACCAGGCCTATTATTGCTACTGCACCCCAGCAGAGTTGGAAATCATGCGCAATGAGCAAATTAAAGCCGGACTCAAACCACGTTACAACGGGTTATGGCGGGATTCAAAAGTTTCTCCTCCCGCCGATATCAAGCCGGTTATACGTTTCAAAAACCCACGGGAAGGCGCAGTAACATTCAAGGATCTCATTAAAGGAAGTATTACTGTCCAAAACAGTGAACTGGATGATTTCATCATTGCGCGCTCAGATGGCACGCCAACGTACAATTTTTGTGTCGTTGTTGATGACTGGGACATGGAAATTACGCATGTCATCCGTGGTGACGACCATATCAACAACACACCCAGACAAATAAACCTCTTGAAGGCTTTAACCGCCCCTACACCTGAATACGCACATGTCCCCATGATACTCGCCAACTCTGGCGAACGGCTGTCCAAACGCCATGGTGCGGTCAGTGTCATGCAGTATGAAGCTGATGGGTATCTGCCTGAAGCATTGATAAACTTTCTCGCACGCCTTTCCTGGGGACATGGCGATGATGAGATATTTTCTGTCAGCCAGTTTATTGAATGGTTTGATTTGTCACATGTCAACAGTTCACCCGCCCGATTCAATTTTGATAAGTTAAAATGGTTGAACCAGCAGTACATTAAAACTGCAGATGCCCATCGTCTTGCCAGTCTTATT
The DNA here is from genome assembly GCA_028873515.1 of Pseudomonadota bacterium. GTDB lineage: Bacteria > Pseudomonadota > Gammaproteobacteria > Burkholderiales > REEB80 > REEB80. Next base: position 10,404 of record JAGWIG010000020.1, read on the forward strand.
CAACCCCGTCTTGCTTCATGTGGGATTGATTCCACTTCTGGACCCCTTCTTTCAGATGTCACCAATCTTCTTCGCGACCGTGCAAGCTTACTGACTGAAATGACTGAAGCAGCCATACCCTTTTATTCACCTGTTGAACCTGATCTGAAAGATGTCATAAAATACCTGACTCCAGATGCTAAGGTGCTAATGAATGATCTACTTGAACGATTCAAAACAATAGACTGGAACCGCGAGGCCATTCATTCAACCATCACTGAAACTGTAGCCTGCCACAATGTCAATTTTGGGCGTGTGGCCATGCCACTTAGAATGCTTGTAACTGGAGCCACGCAAACTCCTGCCATTGATGCAACTCTCGAATTAATTGGTAAAAATGAGGTCATGAAAAGAATGGGGGAAAGACTCTTATCCTGGCCAGGGTGCAGTTGACAGAAAACCTCAATCGCCGTATAGTTGCGGCTTTTCGGGGGTATAGCTCAGCTGGGAGAGCGCTTGCATGGCATGCAAGAGGTCAGCGGTTCGATCCCGCTTACCTCCACCATGACAGTATGAATACCTTGGATTTTCGTAGAAGTTCCTGACCCATTCGTCTAGAGGCCTAGGACATCGCCCTTTCACGGCGGTAACACGAGTTCGAATCTCGTATGGGTCGCCAAGCTATCAAGATTCAAACAGCTTGGCGTCAATTTCAGATATAAAGAATGGTCGTTCTGGTCATGTCTTTTTCATCTCTTTCACCAGCAAATCTAATATTTGATCAAAATGGGCAACCATGCTCCCTTCAGTATGACGATGTTTATCACACCTTAGACGGTGGACCGGAACAGTCTCTTCACGTTTTTTTAGGCGGGAATGACCTTCCTGATCGATGGCAAGGTGAGAAACAATTCACTGTACTTGAAACAGGCTTTGGCTTGGGTCTTAACTTTCTCATGACATGGAAAACCTGGAATGAAGATATCCATCATTCAGAGAAGCTACATTTCATTTCACTTGAGAAACACCCTTTTAATGCAGCAGACTTATCCAAATTATATAAATCCTGGCCCGAACTCGATTTTTATTCCCACAAGTTGATTTCGGCCTGGCCGATATTAACACCAGGCTTACACCGTTTGAGCTTCAACAACGAGCAAGTCATACTTACGCTTGGCCTTGGTGAAGGTAATGAACTAATCAGGGAAATTGAAGCAAATGTTGATGCGTTTTTTCTCGATGGATTCAAGCCCAGCCGGAATCCGGATCTTTGGTCCCTGAATCTGTTCCGCCAGATGAGAAGGCTAGCTCACCCTGATGCCACAATTGCAACTTATACCGTAGCTTCAAGTGTTCGAAACAACCTGAAAGAAGCCGGATTTGAAACACATAAAACGGAAGGTTTTGGGCACAAACGGGAAATGCTGAAAGGCAAACTTTGCCACCATTCCAAAAAACCAGCAATAATTCAGACTCCTTCTTTTATCCGCCATGCAATTGTTATTGGAGCCGGCCTTGCAGGCGCATCCATCTCAGAGAAACTGGCTGCTCGTGGATGGAGTGTCGAACTTGTAGAACGGCACAGCCAAGTAGCTCATGAAGCCTCAGGAAACTCAGCAGGCATCCTAATGCCTCTGTTATCGAAAGACGACAATATTGTCTCAAGGCTTACCCGTGCCGGATTTCTGCTAACACGTGCCAAAGCCATGGAAATTGAATCCTCAGGTCTTAACTCAGGCTTTAATGCAGGTGGCGTACTCCTTTGTGCTAAAAATCTTGAGGACGAATTATCACTCAACTCTCTTATCACACCATTTAACTGGCCAGAAGTCTATGTACGATCAGCAAGCAAAAAAGAAGCCGCCGAACTTTCCGGCTATCCAGTTCCCGCTGGTGGACTCTATTTTCCACTTGCCGGAGTTATGTCCCCAAAACAATTCTGTAATGCCTTACTGGATTACCATTCCGACCGGATCCATCGTCACTTTAATTGTGAGGCAACAAAGTTGCTTAATATTAATGGGATATGGAATATTTTTGATAAAGAAAATAAAGTTATCACTACCGCACCTGTAGTTGTCATGGCCAATGCTGCAGAAGCCTTGGCCATGGGCATTGAAGTTCCAATAAAAAAAATCCGGGGGCAAATTTCCTGCCTGCCAGCAAGTCTAATACCTGGCCCCCGGGTTGCATTATGCAATTCTGGCTATGTCACACCAAAAATCAATGGATACACATATTTTGGAGCGACCTATGATAACGATATGAATCAGGATATCTGTTTTTCAAGCCATCAGAAAAACTTTAGCCGACTTGAGCAATTGATACCTGACTTAATCAAGCCTATTCCATCAGCAGATTGTTTTAAAGGCAGGGTCGGTTTCCGGGCAGTAAGTCCAGATCGGCTCCCTCTAGTTGGGCCAGTTGCATTAACAGAAACAATAACACCAGGAATGAAAACTGAAAAAATTAAGCGGGTACCAGGTCTTTATGTAATGATTGGCTTAGGATCAAGAGGGCTAGCATGGGCACCAATTTGTGCAGATATTCTGGTTAGCATGCTTGAACATGAACCAATGCCAGTCGAAAAAAAACTCATTCACTCACTGGATCCAGCCAGATTTCTCCTGCGGGATGCAAAACAGAACCAAAACCAAGGCTAATTCTGGTCGTTTTCATCAAGAACGGCAATCAGCAAGCTGCATGGGGAATCATCAAGCAATGACACATCCAGGGAACCACTCCACCATCTTGCAAGACGGCTTCGATGTCTATGTCCTGCCACAATCAAATCGATATTATATTCACGCGCAAAAAGCTTAATCTGCTGAACAGGCTCCCCATATAGCAGATGGCCTGTGACCTGCAGACCTCTTGATAAGAGTTTTGCCACTCCTTCATCTAAAATACCCTGATATTGTTTTCTCTCATTTTCATAATATGAATCCGACACCATCCCATCGCTAAATCCTAAATTCGGCATGGGCCTTATAACTGCCAAAAGATGGGTTTCTGCCTGTAATGCAGTTGCAATTTCAGCACCCTGCCGTAGAGCAGCACGCCCTTCACGACTCCCATCATAGGCCAACAGAATTTTCTGATACATTTTTTCACTCCTCAACTTTGGAAGTTCGAGCGACTGTTACCGATCCGGAATGCAGCATTTTTTCAAAATCCTGGGCGGTCATTGGCGCACCAATATAATATCCCTGAAGTTCGTCACATCCACAGGACTCCAGGAAATGCATCTGCTCAAAGGATTCAACTCCTTCTGCCACCACTGTCAGTCCAAGGTAATGACCAAGACTAATAATCGAACGAATAATGGCCCTGTTTTTTTTATCAATACTAATATCATTTACAAACGTACGATCAATCTTTAAAGTATCAACCGGTAATTTCTTAAGATAATTCAAAGACGAATAACCCGTACCAAAATCATCGATCGAAATTCTTACACCTATTTCCCGTAACCTCATTAAGGCAAGATGTGTTTCATCGGTATGCTCCATCAGAAGACTCTCGGTAATTTCAAGCTCCAGTTCATCACCAGATAACCCATATTCCTGCAGAATATCTCTGACCCTGACAAACAGATCATCCCGTCTGAATTGAACAGCCGAAAGATTTATAGACATTCTGATTTTTTGAAATCCTAGCCTTTGCCAGGCGAGATTCTGGCTAACCGCCATCTCAAGAACCTTCGCCCCTATTTGTACAATGAGGCCAGATTCTTCGGCAACTGAAATAAATTCAACGGGTAAAATCAGGGTCCCATCGGGTGAACGCCAGCGTATCAGTGCTTCAACTCCAACTATTGCTCCATCAGACAAATTGATACGAGGCTGATAATAAAGTTCAAACTGGTTAAGCTCGAGTGCCTGACGCAAACCTGCCTGTACAGCAAGATTATGATGAGCCGCATGATCCATTTCAGCTGAGAAAAACTGGAAATTTCCGCGGCCATTGTTCTTCGCTGCATACATGGCCAAATCAGCAGAACGCAACAACCCGTTTGGGTCATCGCCTTCCCCGGAATAGAGTGTTATGCCAACAGAGGCCGAGGTCGTCACAACATGGCCTGATAAAGCAAAAGGTTCAGATAGTGCATCGAATATCTTGACTGCAATATCTGCAGCATCTGCACTACCCCCAACGTCAGTACCAATAATCGCAAATTCATCGCCCCCGAGTCGAGCGACCGTGTCAACTTCTCTTAAACAGGAACGTATCCGCAGTGCGGCAGATTGAAGAAGTAAATCACCTACCTGGTGTCCAAGACTATCATTTACCTCTTTGAACCGATCCAGATCTATAAACAGAAGCGCCATCATGTTTCCATGTCTCCTGACTCCTGCCATGGCATGACCTAGATGTTCCATAAACAAAGCCCGGTTAGGCAATCCTGTCAAAACATCGTAGTAGGCAAGATAATTCAGCTGAACTTGGACCTTATGCTGTTCGGATACATCAAGAATAATCCCCAGGAACTCCCTCTTTCCATTAACTTCAACAGCCCGCCCTTGCAACTCAATATCAACTTCCGTGCCATCTTTTTTCAACCCCTTGAAAGCAAGGCGAATTTCATCAAACTGCCCAACAAAGTGTCGTACAAGACGATCCTGAACCTTATTGCGATCTTCCATCTGGATACGATCCACCGCCAAGCTACCCTTAAGTTCATCCTGCTGAAAACCAAAAATTTCAGCGAAGCGTGGGTTAACATAAGTAAAACGTTCATTTTCAATCATATAAAATCCAGCTAAAGACAGTTCAACCAGATTCCGAAACATTGATTCCGTTGTAGCAAGTTTTTCCTGTGCCCTCTTGATATCATCAATGTCATCAAGGAAAGTAGTCACTCCAATCACAATCCCATCTTTGTCCAGATAAGGAATTTTGTCTTTCAGGTACCAGCGAGCCTTGCCCTCGGAATCCTGCAGGAGATCAATACTATCCAGGATGGGAAGTCCGGTTGCCAGTATACGATTGTTTTCAAGGGTATCCTGTGCTGCGAATTCATGCAGCATCAATGCGTGCAGATCCTGGCCAAGCAAATCCTGGACAGGCTGGCCAAGGAACCGGCTGCCGGACTCATTTACACGGAGAATACGACCTTCACGATCCACGTACCAGATCATGGCATGAGTAGCATCAAAAATTACTTGATAATCCTGCTGCTGTTGTTGCAGATCACGTTCTAGACGTTTACGCCTCACGTTATCTACAAGGAGATTTCGGTTTGCAATTTCCAAATCATTGGTACGCTGCTGTACCCTTTGCTCCAGACTGGCGTGTGCATCCCTTAACATCAGGGCAGTTTTCAATCTCTCACGTACCATGGCTGAAACCGTCAGACCTACCAGCGCCAACGTTAAATTAAACAGATGCAAAAGAAATATGGATTCATAAAAATCATGTTTGATAAAAGGGCCCAAACCCACAATGGTATTTCCGATTGCAAATAACGAAATAACCAGACTGCCTAGTGTCACTACACGCTGGCGAAACCTGAAGCCAGCCCAAATGAACAGAGAAAAAATCAAATAGATAAGCAAATTGCTTCCAATTGCGTAGTACCATCCACCCAGGCTGATCGTGCTTAAAACGACAAGAGAAAGCCAGAACAAGGACAGCTCTCCAACTCTTGCATCTGGCAGGCCACTTCCAGAATCCTTCCAGGACAAGATAAGTGGCGTAATCAACAAAATTCCCGTCAGGTCGCCAATCCACCAAATCCAAACATTATTCAAAAAATTTGAAGAAGCCAAAGATGCCGTTTCTTGAATAGCCCAAGATCCTATTACTGCGGATATCATAGCGCTTATGGCACTGACAATTACAAACTTGAAAACTTCTTCTGCCGAATCAAAACCACCGGTATGTCCAATGGCCCGTCTCATTAACCAACTGCCCGATATGGCTTCCAATACATCTCCAGAGGCAATACCCAACGCACCAGGCATGGAATGGGAAAATAAAGGGTTAGCCAGAAACGCGCCAAGAAAAATACCAGGCGCATAACGGTTTCCACCCAGGAAGAGGACTGCCAAAGCAATCCCAGCTGGAGGCCAGATGGTCGATGACACACTCAAAGGAGCCTCAAGCTTTAGGCACAGTTGGCTAATGCTTACATAGGCTATGGCTAGTATGACATTTCTAAAAAACAGGCCCAGCAACCATCGTTGCCGATTCATCATGAACTATTCTCCGCTACATCAATGTAGCTATTTTTTATTGGATACCAATATCACGATCAGGCCAGTCCGATCAACCGGACTGATATTAACCATGTAACATACTGTTCATAAAAAATAATAAAATTAAAAATTAAGCCTTTCCTTGATTAGTATACATTCGTCATACTTCATGATGTCATGAATGGGAAATTTCGCAAACCTTGATAAGACTGCATATCATTGCTGATTGACAAATACAGATATAATTGCTCTCCTAAAACTGACGCTACAAATATCTTGTTCCTTAAAATTCTGAAATACTGTCTTAGTTCATTAGCTTTATGCTAGGATGAAAAATCAGGAGAATAAAAAAGAAGACTCCATTTTTTTTGATTTTTCGACCGCTTGCGAACTGCCTGACCTACGGCTCTACAGTACGCTCTGCGAAGATAACAATTTAGGAAGGAAACTGCCGATTGAATGAAACCACCCTATCTCCAATACCTGAAGAACCGATAGGGATTTTGCTAGCCTGTCACAGCAATATTCGCCATCAATGCGAATCACTAAAACAACTTGCAGATCATCTCATGGATCATGATACAGATGAATTTGCTACGGAACTGGCAGCACAGATCACTCGCTACTTCGATTCTACTTCATCCTATCATCATGAAGATGAAGAAACAGACCTGTTTCCCCTCATCATGAACCATGCCAAAGGACATGACATTCTTGAACTTGAACTTCTGTTCAACCAGCTTGCTCTGGAGCATCGCCTAATGCAGGAAGCATGGTCTGAACTTCGCCCGGACCTGATTGCCCTTTCTGCTGGCCATAACGTTAGCTTTGAACCCAGCTTGGCACACAGTTTTATTGATTCAGTCCTACAGCACCTTGAACTGGAAGAAGCGGATATTCTTCCATATGCAGAAAAATTCCTTTCTTTACAGGAGCTTGTATTGCTTTCAAAGCGCATGCATGCACGCAGAAACAAAATCAGCGAATAACACATACTCCACAATGTGCACGGTTTACTAAATCACTTGCAACTGAACCCAGAAGCAAACGGCTTGCCCCGCTTCGTCCAACCGTTCCTACAACAATCAAATCATACTGGTTTACTCTGGCGTAATCGGATATTGCCTGAGCAATATGCTTTCCAAATGCCTTGACACAGCGGACATGATAATATCCTGTATCCGAAGCCCTTTTAACCGCCCTACCCAGTACACTCTCGGGTTTGATGTCATGAAGATCAACAACAATAGCCCCCCAGTATGCCAAATCCGTATGATTTCCACCCTCTGGTGGAAATACTGAAAAAAACGTCAATGGCAACTGCATGGCCTTGGATATTTCAACAGCGAAAGCTATGGCCTTGACAGATGCTAATGACCCGTCAGTTGCACATAAAAGCTTGGTTACAACTCCCTCCAACCGGTTCATATTCCTTTCTCCCGAGTGGCCAGCATTGCCATAGCCATTTTATCAAGTCCTACGACCTTATCTACCCCTCCCAGCCTTATAGCTTCACGAGGCATTCCAAAAACAACTGAGGAAGATTCGTCCTGTGCCAAAGTATAAGCGCCAGCATCACGCATCCGCTTCATACCTCGAGCACCATCATCACCCATACCTGTCATGATGACACCAACAGCCTGAGATCCCGCAACATATGCGACAGATTCCATCAATACATCAACAGAAGGTCGATGGCGATTTACAGGCTCCCCTTCAAAGACTCGAACACTATATCCCTCTCCGGTTTTGAAAAGCCTCATATGCAGCCCTCCGGGTGCGATTAACGCAAGACCTTGCGCTACTTTATCCTTATCCCTGGCTTCACGAACTTCAATGGCGCATACCCTGTTCAGTCTTGCAGCAAAGGCAGCCGTGAATTTTGGCGGCATATGCTGAACCACTACGAGTCCAGGGCAATCATACGGCAAGGAGGTGAGAACAGATTCAATCGCCTGCGTCCCGCCGGTCGAGGCTCCAATTGCTATAACATGTTTCATAACATCATGACTCATCGACACGACACCAGAAACGCGTCGAGATTTTGTACGTAACCTCAATACGTTCGCATGGTATGCAGCTTTAACTTCATGAACCAAATCTACAGCAGACTCCTCCAGTCCAATTCCCTGGCCAGGTTTGGCAATAACTGTTGCTGCGCCTGCAGCAAGAGCCTGCATGGTAATTTGTGCCCCACGATTGGTATATGCAGAACAGATTACTACTGGAGTAGGCCGATCACGCATGATTTTTTTAAGGAAGGTAATGCCATTCATGCGAGGCATTTCAATATCTAGAACAATCACGTCTGGCCATTGCCTTACCATTTTCTCCATGGCAAATATCGGATCGGCTGCAGTTTCTATCTCTCCAAATACTGGATCAGCAGAAAGAATCCGGGATAGTGCCGCACGAGCAATAAACGAGTCATCCACCACCATCACCCGTATGCTCAACCGCGTTTCCCCGCCAGCAATTCCTGCTCACGATCATGACGTACCTGTACATGACCTGACCAAATATCAAATATCAAACGCCGGTGCCCATATCCTCCCAAATGTTCGGCTTTAAGAAGCAATCCATATTCTTTCAATAACTGCCTGCCCCGTTCAATATTCCGACTACTGACATCTGTTTGTGCAGGCCAGTTCAGATGAGGAAACATGTTTCCCCCACCAAACATTTTAACTTCATACTCTACGGGTAAGGTTCCAGACTGCTTCATCTTATGAATCAAAAATTTCATTGCATCTTCAGCATAGCGGCCATCTAACTTACTATCTGAGTTTTTGCGGGAAGGAAGCATATAATGACACATCCCCCCAATGTGCAAAAGGGGATGCCACACAGTAATTGAAACGCAAGATCCCAGCAGCGTACGGATCCGGGTCGTAGAATCCCCAAAGCAAAAATCACCTGGCCGTAAAAAGACATCAACAATCTTACCGGGTCTGTCCATCAGATTTTCCTGAATATGGATGGTTTAATGTTTTCCAGTCCTTCCCCGATTCCATGAAGATTTTCTGAATGCCCGATAACAAAATAACCCCCTTTTTTTAAATGCGAAAGCATCTTCATAACTACCTTTTTTTTAGTCTCAAGATCAAAATATATCATGACATTGCGTAAAAATATCAAATCAAATTCTCCGATATCCGGATAAGTGGCTATCAAATTTACCTGACTGAAATGTACCCTTCTTTGCAACCTCTTCTCCATAGTAAATTCCCCAGAACCATTAGCTACTGGCTCGCAATAGCGGTCAAAGTAGCCCTGGGGTATATGCCGTTTACGTTCAAGGGAGTATAGGCCGGTGCGCGCGCGGGCAAGCATTCGTGAACTCAAATCTGATGCTATAATTTCCCAGGAACGACTGCCCAGTGATTCTGAAAGCACCATGGCCAGAGTATAAGGTTCTTCACCACTTGAGCAAGCGGCGCTCCAGACACGGTATGTTCCAGGACTAAGGTGAAGTAACACTTCTTTTTTTATATAATCAAAATGAGCTGGCTCACGGAAAAAATAGGTTTCATTAGTGGTCAGTAAATCCAAGGCAATTTGCAGTTCCTCCCTGCCGGAAGGGTCGGTCAGGAGTTTAAAATAAGCACCATAACTATCCAGATTGTACTCTCTGAGACGTTTAGCTAGCCTGCCACAGACCAAAGCCTTTTTAGAACCGGTAAGACTAATCCCCGAAAGTTCCATGACAAGATTGCTGAACTGATGAAATTCAGTATCCGTAAGATTGACAGGGTCCATTAACACTCCTCATCCTGCAGATACCATGGCACTCGAGGTAAATCTGCAGAAACTAAAACCCTTCTAGACTATCGAGGATACTTCAGGTAACGACATAACCTGGTTGATTTTCTGCTCAGCGGGTTGGACCTCAAGCTGGGTAATCCAGTCCGGAACATTAACAGAAGCTTGTATATGCCCAGCCCCATCGACACTATTTAGCTCAAGTCCTTTCAACTTTTCCGAAAGCTTTATCATGGCAGAATGAACCTGGGACAATACCTGCCAGGCACGTCCCTGATTCTGAAGGGTATCCTGTATCTCACTGATTTCATCACGAACGCCTTGCCCTTCCTGATGCCAGGCATCAGTCGAATGCGACAAACCGTTCAGCACTTGACTAAATTGTTCCAGGACCTTACGCACAGTCGTTTCAAAATTCTCCATCAACTGTTCGTCATGCCGTCCAAATTCACGGGATAACTTGACTGACGAACCAATTGCATCCGTAATAAGTTCAACCTTCTGGCGAATTCGCTTACCTGTTTCGCCTGAAAGATTGGATAGTTTGCGCACTTCATCCGCCACAACCGCAAATCCGGCACCAGCTTCTCCTGCACGCGCTGCTTCAATTGCTGCATTCAAGGCAAGTAAATTGGTTTGCTCGGCTATTTTCGCTACCTCATCAGCCATTTTTGTCAATTCATCCGTAAACTGCACAAGACTGGATATCTGAGTCAACATCTTATTTTTTTCCTGAACTGATGCATGCAAGGAAGATGTAATTGTTGCAAGTTCACCTTCACTTTCATGTAAAAGCATTTTCAGGTTCCCTTGTTCAACCCTTTCATCAACTACCTCGCGAGATGAACTCAAGGATAAAGCCATCCGCTCCCCGATGGTGATCAAACGTTTATGTAGCTGGGTGAATACCTCACTGGCTTGTATTCGGACTCCATCAACCTGACGGGCCCATGAAGGCAGGATTACCATACACAAACGATCGAGTCCTTCTACAGCAGTATTTGAAACAGGAGGCTGTGCTGTTGCCTGATTGCCATACCGGGAACCTGATGCAGCACAAGAACGTATCCGTCGCGTCAGAATGGCAGCAACAATCATGACAAATATAAAATAAAGTCCAGCCGCTATTTCCGGTCGAACCGAAAGTCCGCCTAGCCACAACAAAAGCCCAGAACCTAAAAGACCGAGCAAAATCAGCACCCCCCATACGCCTGGAGGAATAATGTCTCTGTCATGTGTTTGTGCTGTCATGTTACATCCCTGTCAGATAGACAAATTAAAAAAACAGTGCAACCCTATTCATCTAATCGGCCTGTCATACACTAACTTTAATGTTATTTCTCTTTGGGTTCACAAAAAAAGCAAAAAGACTGGAAATGATTCTGACAGCCAGATCCAATCAAAGCAAGACTTAAAAAATATATACGTAAAAACCCGTAAAAATAAACGTCAGCTTCTGGCCAAGCTCCTCCGTGTGAATGCAAGAACTAAATATTCTTCAACACCCTTTTAATTAAAGAGCTATTTCCTGAAATACCAAAGCCATGCAATTATGGTTTTTTTAAGTTTATATCTTCTAAACAATCAACCATCGAGCCAATGATTTCCATCCAATCAAACTTATCCATGTTACCCGGCTAGACCTGGAAGCATACAGCTTCTTGTCTTCCCGTGCTTGCAAACCCACTTTAAGGCAACAAATTTCTACCAAGGGCTTACCATGTCCTTCTGGAATGTCTTTGCACAATCACTCAAAATCAAGCCATTTTCCATAACACATCCCTTCCTCCTGATCTGGTAAAAGCTTGCAGGCTTACTCAAAAAAAGATTATCCACACTATTTTCCAGCACATTCCATCCAGGAGCTTGAATACCCGCCAGGCCCAGTTACTCCGGGGAAACAAATATTAATAGCCTTGTAAAGATATAGACGGGTCAGGAAATGAAGTGCACAAATTTCGTGTCTTCTATCAATCCTGCCCCAATATCCCCCTGCTTGGTGCCCTGAACCTGCAGCGTGCCATAATCTTTTATTCTAATGATCGACCTTTTCCCCTAATCGCAATAAGCTGAATAAGCAAGGTTTTGGAAGCCTTATTTTATCGCTGCAGCCTGATATCAATGACGAAGCCTCGACAGGCCCGATCAAGATAGGCATGCAAATACATCTATGATAAATTGCTGACATGATCAAAATTCAGATTCAACCTGCCTGGATATTTGGCAATGAGGCTTCAATGCAGCTCGAGCCAAATCTCCTACGCCTCCTGGAGGCCATCCATCGCCATAAAAAACTGAGTACGGCTGCAAAAGAAACTGAGCTTTCCTACCGGCATGCATGGGGTATTCTGGACAAATGGACAGAAATTTTTGGCATGCCACTTGTCATTCTTGAACGAGGCCGGGGTGCAATACTTACAGCAGTAGGCGAACGTCTCCTTTTAACGTCGAACCGCATTCAGAATAGGTTAGCGCCTCAATTACAGACTCTCTCAGCAGAAATGGAATCCGAGATCAACCAGATACTTGCCAACGACAAACCCATAATCCGACTGCATGCAAGCCATGATCTCGTCCTTGCGCAATTACGCAGAATGTTAATCGCCCAGAAGGGTCCATGTCTCAACCTGCAATTCAGAGGCAGTGTGGACAGCCTGATATCGCTTTCACGATCACGCTGTGATCTGGCAGGATTCCATGTTCCAGAAGGAAACCTTGCAGAAAAGATACTTCTGCAATACAAACCCTGGCTCAAAACCAGATTGTACAAACTAATTCATCTTGTCCGACGGGAACAAGGAATTATTGTGGCTTCAAGCAACCCTTTTGGCCTGGCATCACTGGCTGATATAGCCAAAAGTAATGCACGATTCATAAACCGTCAACCCGGATCAGGAAGCAGGTTGCTAATTGACTGCCTGCTTGACGAAGCTGGAATTGAAACAGAGACACTCAATGGCTATGACACGGAAGAATTCACACATTTTGCTGTCGCTGCAACCATTGCCAGTGGCAACGCAGATACAGGTTTTGGAATCAAAGCTGCGGCCCATCAATTCGGTCTCGATTTCATTCCTCAACTTACAGAAACCTATTTTCTTGCCCTACGGCAGGATACACTGGAACAGCCTCCTGTCAGGGAGCTTATTGACTTCATCAGAAGTACAGATTTTCGGTCAATGGCCGAAACATTTCCAGGATATAATGCGGCCAATTCTGGAGATCTAATCAATATCCGGGAAATGTTCCCCGATCTAATCGATACCTCACCCTAAATTCCCGCTACCAGTCCACCATCAACACAAATAAGCTGACCAGTCAGATAACTAGCATTCTGACTAACCAGAAATGCAGCAACTGCAGCGAACTCTTCCACTTCTCCATAACGACCGATGGGAAGATTATTTTCATTGTTCTTTCGCACTTCATCAAAATCTAGCTTTTGCCTGATTGCTGCTGCCTGATCCAGCTCATTTATTCTTTCCGTTGATATTCGTCCTGGTGCAAGAGTATTCACGGTCACCCCGTCTCTTGCAACCTCTGTTGCAAGCGTCTTGGACCAGGCAACAAGAGCTGACCGAAGGCTATTTGAAACAATGAGGGAAGAAATAGGCTGAACAACACCCGTAGAAACAATCGACAATACCCTGCCCCATCCCCGAAACCGCATCTGTGGCACAAGAGCATCTGTCAACCGTATGATACTTAAAACCATGGATTCGAAGTACTGCTGCCATATGTGCAAGTCAACTCCCAATATGGGTGTAGGCGGTGGTCCTCCACAATTATTAACCAAAATATCGACCGATATTGATTTCATCTGGAAAATAAACCGTTCAACTGATGTTTCATCACAAAGATCCAGGTGATAAACTTCGACCTTATTACCATATTTCTTCGAAAACCCGGCCCCTTCCAATTGAAGCTTCTCATAATTACGTGCAGCAATGCAAAGATCACATCCTTCCTGTGCTAACCTGCTTGCAATGCCTCTCCCAAGTCCTCTTGAAGCCCCCAATACCAATGCCCTCCTTCCCTGCAGACCTAAATCCATACAGTTACCCCCGTATAAAAATAAAAAGCCTGAACTTTTGCAGTTTTGATATTGACACAGAATACAGTAGTGATTAAATGAAATTTCGAAGAGATAGTTTTCGCGTCTTGTCCTAAGGAGATTGCCATGATGCATGGACACATGACCGAGATGGAATATCAATCATCCATCAAGCAGTTGGCACGGGAAATTGCTCACCGTCGGGGTCATCAAAGATTCACTGCGGAAGACCTGCGTATGGCCCAGCATGAGCTCGATGAACAAATTAGTACAAGCGAAGGAGCCGCATTCAAAACAGAAAACCTCTACCAAGGCTAATGCCTATCCAGGCGGCGCAGATGCGCCGCCTGCCTCACATTAGGACAAATCTTTATTTAAATAATTCTAGTTAGGACAGTTCTTCAATTTACCGAATATTATGGAGTTATATACATAATGACTTTTCAGATCACTGGCCAGCAGACAAATTCCTTTCGAATTCCGCAATCCATTGTTATCCCTACCGAACAGATGGGGTAAATTCCTTTACAACACGCGCATGAAAATAAATTAAACCCTCATCATGACACCAGATCTGAACCAGATGAAAACAATGTCAAAAAGACAGATCTATGCCAAGGCACTTAATTTTCGCAATAAAGGTTATCTTTATGACAAAGAAGATATGGCGCTGAATGATGTCTTCAATGGAAGTATTGACCGGTTTTCAGAAATTGCATACCAGTTACGCAATTCACCCAAGGTACTAGATATCGGGTCGGGTCACGGGATTTTTCTGTCCCTTCTTTCCAGTCTGGGCCATGATTGTTACGGCATCGATTTTTTCAGCGATAATGTGCAGCCTCCAGCTATTTACAAGGAGCATAATATCGCTTTCAGAAACTGTAATATAGAAATTGAACCCCTCCCCTTTCCCGACGCTACCTTCGATGCAGTCACCTGCTGCCAGGTTCTGGAACACTTTTCCCATTCCCATCTTCCGGCTGTAAAGGAAATGATGCGGGTATTAAAACCCGGTGGAATCCTGGAAATTGATGTGCCTAATGCAGTCTGTTTCCGGAACCGCAGCCGTATTCTTCGTGGAAAACACATTACCTTTGAATATGCCGAGCATTATCTGCATGCCAGGCCAATTCTTTACAAGGGCTATTCCTTTTACCCGTTGCGCCATAATAGGGAATTCACCAGAAAGGAACTGCTTTTCTTACTCAGAACTGCCGGATTCGATCCAGTTGATGTCCGCTTTCTAAAATCCAGAAGATATCGAACTGGCTTTACTGCTCTTCTTGACCTTGCATCCCGTATCAAAAATCTGATACCTTCGTGGCGAAAATCACTTATAGCCTTTTCCATTAAGCCAAACCAATCTCAATAAGTAAGAAAATAATGGGCTACCGCCTAATTTATTCTTCACCCCAGATCAGTCATCGATTCAAAACCGGAGATGACATCAAACAATTCCTCATCAATTCCACTTTGGCGGATCCGATAAAAAGCCCGGTGAAGATCTTCAAGAAGCTCATCAATATTTTTCTCAGCACGCTGCATCGCAGCCAGACGGCTTGAATTTTCGCTTGCAAGCGATTCAACACAAGCTCTAAAAAGGGAAACAAATAAATATTCGCGAACGAATGCAAGTAATGTCTGCTCCCTGGCATTTACAACCTCAGGCAGATTACCAGTCGGCCAGCGAATTGAGACTAAATTTCGACGCCACTCTTCATCCAGAGGCAACAGCCGCTGACTCGTTGGCCTATATTTCTCCCCTGATACAGGCTGGTTATGAACAATATAAACCTGCGTAATTTCACCTTTTTCACGATCTTTTTCCAAATCAGCCAGAAGCTGCCCAACAAACCGAGTAACTGCACTTATGGAATTCGGGAGGTTATATCGTCTTTCAGGCTTTAAACCTATATCTGCCAGCCGGGAATCCATTCGCTCGCCCACTGCCCAGAGTATTTTATTACCTTGAAAATTGGGTAAAGAATTTACAACATAATCAACCATTACATCATTGAACTGACCAACCAGGCCCTGATCGGATCCAAATACAATAACACCAGTTGCACCGATTTCTTTTTGTATGGTCTTGACCGAATCTGTTAAAAGCACAGTCTCCCGTAAACATGCTGCCAGCCCCAGCCGGACCGTCCAGAAATAATCTTCCAGTGAATCCACTGCACCTTCATATTGCCGGATATTTGATGCAGCCATGCCTTTCATCGTTCTCACAACTGATTTCAGCTCTCCAGCACTAAGGATTTTATGCTGCATACTCATGACCGTTTCAGTCATTTTCTTACCCTGATTTCTCATTCTTGGAAAAACGTGAAAGTGCCTTGCGAAGACTTCCAATAATGGCCTCACGTTCTTCATCATTTAATTTCCCAGCCCCGTCAAGGTGATGACGTAATTCAACCGGAACTTCTGCTACCACATCACGTGCAGCCTTCTCAGCATCGATCATTGCTTCCAGCGGGATGGAATCAAAAAGTTTTTCCGTCACAGCGATAAGCACAATAATCTGCTCAGCTACTGAAACCGGGCAATATTCTGGCTGTTTAAGACAGGCGCGAATTCGCCGTCCATGCTCAATGGTTCGGCGTGTGTCCTCATCCATACGAGCACCAAACCGTGCAAAAGTTTCCAACTCCTCAAACTGGGAATAAGCTAATTTAAGATCGCCCGCCACATTACGATAAGCGTCATGCTGTGCCTTCCCCCCCACGCGCGAAACCGACTTGCCTACATCAACAGCAGGCAACATGCCAAGTTCAAACAGGGAGGGTGAGAGATAAATTTGCCCATCCGTAATGGAAATCAGGTTAGTAGGTATATAGGCGGAAATATCTTGCGCTTCGGTTTCAATAATTGGCAATGCGGTCAGGGATCCTCCACCAAGCTCCGGACACAAATGGGTAGCCCGCTCCAGCAATCTCGAGTGGATATAAAAAATATCTCCTGGATAAGCTTCCCGCCCAGGTGGACGCCGCAAAAGCAAGGACAATTCACGATATGCTCTGGCATGATGTGTCAAATCATCGTAGACAATTAACACATCACGGCCCTGTTCCATGAAATATTCAGCGATGCTGGTCGCTGAGTATGGTGCAATATAAGTAAGGCCGGGAGGATCACTGCCTTCAGTTACAACCACGATTGTATATTCTAACGCCCCTTTCTCGCGCAGTACTGAGACCACCCTGGCCACACCAGAAGCCCGTTGTCCTATTGCACAATAGATACATAACACATCCTGATTATGCTGATTGAGTATCGTATCAAGGGCAACAGCAGTCTTTCCTGTCTGGCGATCACCCACGATAAGTTCACGTTGACCCCGGCCAATTGGAATAAGTGCATCTATAACTTTAATACCTGTCTGCAAGGGAACGGTGACTGGATACCGATCCATGATATGAGGCGCTACACGTTCGATAGGCATACGCTCACTGGAAATGACTGGAGTAAGACCATCCATGGGCTGCCCAAGAGGGTTTATAATGCGGCCTATCAAACCCTTTCCCACCGGAACATCCATCACATGCTCGCAGCGCTCAACCTCATCCCCAGCATGAAACTGGCTGTAATCACCCAGCAAAACTGCACCAATTTCCTTCTCATCAATATTAAATGCAATCCCATAGAGATCATCGGGAAATTTCAACACCTCCTCAAAACCAACCCCAGGCAAACCTGAGATTTTAGCAATGCCCGGGGCGATGCTGGTGATCCTCCCTACTTCTCTTGGCATTAATTCAGCTGTAAAAGCTGCCCGAGCTTCACTCATACTCTCAAACAAGGGATCAAATACAGATTTCAGGCTCTCAGGTTCCATTTCCATGTTCATCACCATTTTGCGCGTGATTGGATTTATCTTCTGCTTCAGATCTGAACCGGATATTCATCAATTCATCAACATCTTTTCCAAGTGCATCAAGATAGCCTGCAATATTCCATGACAGCTTCTGCCCATTCGCGTTAAGTTCAATACCACAGATTAAATCCGGTGCAATTGTGAACTCAGTCCGTGCGCTTTCCCCAAATATTTCCTTGATTACAGACTCAACACGTTTGCGTAGTTCAAGTGGCAGATCAAAAACCGTACTGATAACCATAGGGTTATCAGAAGCCATGAAAGCCAAATTCAGCCGGTTTATCCCTGAGTCATCCAGTAGGCGCAATCGGGATATAAAGACTTCTATTACGTGCTCTTCCAAGGATAAACCGGAAAGATCAATCAACACCTTACGTAAAATGGAATTGACTTCATCGCGCATCCGGCGGTTGAGCATCGCAATCGAACTCTGCTGCTCACTATTTAATGCTTCCAGTTGCTTAAGACGTAATCGCTCTATATCCTGTCGTGCATTCTCAAGCAAGTGCCGCTTCTCTGATGTTGCATCCTCAATCGCCTTGGCCATCAGTTCGGCATGCTGTCTTTTAAATACTTCGTTCTGTTGCAGGAATTGATTACGCTCCTTTAAAGCCTCGGATTTTTTTACAGCAGCGTCCGAAAGCTCTGAAGCGATCTTCTTCTCCCTTGCATCAATAGCATCAAGGATGGGCCGGTACAGGAAATGTTTCAACAGCCATACCAATATGAGAAAGTTGATAACCTGTGCTATGACAGTAAACCAGTCAATCAGCATGTTTTCTTACCTCATCCATGGACAATCGCATGGCTCCAGAATGGATTGGCGAAAACAAGAATCATGGAAATTACAAAACAATAGATCGCGATAGACTCAATCATTGCCAAACCCACAAACAATGTGCGTGTAATCGTAGTCGTTGAGTCAGGCTGTTGTGCAAGTGAGCTCAGCGCTGTGGCAACTGCACGCCCTTCACCCAGTGCAGGCCCGATACTCCCGATAGCCATGGTCAATCCTGCAGTTACAATAGAAGCAGTTGCGATAACAGTCATACTATCCATAAGATCTATCCTTTCATGATTGGCGAAGCAGCGCTATTCAGTCATGGTTCCGGTTTCTGAACCTGTGTGGCAGCTGCAATATATACTGTAGCCAGGATACTGAAGATATAAGCCTGAACCATACCGGTCAACAATCCGAGTGCGCTCATGACAATCGGAAAAATAAACGGGGTAATGGTCAGTAAAATGGCAAGAATCATCGTCCCACTCATCATGTTTCCAAACAGGCGGACAGCCAGAGCCAGAGTCCTTGAAAACTCGCTGATGATATTGAACGGCAACATGATTAAGGCTGGTTTCAGGTAGGCTCCAAGATATTCAAGCAGGCCACGCTCCTCAATGCCATAAATCGGAACAGCCATAAAAACGCAGATAGCCAGGGCTGTAGTAGTCGAAAGCGAGCCAGTCGGGGGCTCATAACCTGGAACAACGGTGATAAGGTTAGATATGGCAATAAACAAAAACAATGTGCCCAGAAAACCAATATATTTTTCCGGTTTTACCAGGCCGACATCCCGAATTTGCTGATTAATGGAGGTGACCACCATTTCCAGCAGGTTCTGCCACCTGGAGCGCTGCAGATCTGCCGAAAGATTTCGAGTAACCAGTTTCGAACCTATGGCCAGTACAAACATCACTCCCCAGGTAAACACAATCGTCGCATTCAGCCTGATATATCCATATTGCCAATAAATGATGTCGTCAGGACTAAGATGCATCTCCTGCTTTCTGAACCAATAGATTGACGGTTCCGGTAGCCCTTATCAAGATTAGGCGCGCAATAATAAAACCAATCAAACCCAGTATCAACTTTGCCTTGTTGTCCCCGAACATGAAGTAAAACCCGGATAATACGATACATGAGCGCAAAAACAGGCTGCCCAAAAACCAGAAGCTTACGCGTTTCAAGGATACAATCCGGCGCACTGTCCACCAAAGTCCCCCAAAAAATACGGTTCCAAGCAAAATACCTTGTAGCAGGACATAAACAGGATTCAGCAGTTCAATCATGATTGTTCTCCTCCTGTTTGCGTATTTCCTGCCCTTCCCTTACCACCCAATGCCAGGCATTGATGCAGCCAAGAATTAGACCAAAAGTTAACATCATCAATGCCCATGAGTGCTTTCCTGGATAATGCCTGTCCATCCAAAGCCCAATCGCTATGCCAATCAAGGTTGGAACACTTACCGACCATCCAATCATTCCCATCATACCCAACCCAGACCACAGTGTCTGGCTAACATGCCGTTGAGCCTTGAGTTTACGCGCGACTTTCTTATCCACCTGTTGGGTGAATTTCACTTCCTGATGCATATGTTTGGAATCCGGCTTTTCACTCATGATGAAACTCCATAAAACGACGGATAAACCCCCCCTCGAGCTTGGTTAATACCAGACGCATGTTTTTTTCCTGCTCGTCCAGTTTCAGAAATTCCTTGTCTACCGCTTCACGCAATCCATCAAGAGGCATTCCACCCACAGCATTGCGTACTGAAACCAGTACAGTAGGCCCAGTCTTGATGAGGAACCCTTCATTCACGGCAAGATAGGCCTCGCCCTCAACTTCGGTCTGGTACACCATAATCCCCGGAACCAGACAAAACACACAATCCAGCCGGTGAGGTAAAATCCCGAATAACCCCTCTGGCGTATCAATAACCATACGTACTACATCAGTTTTTTCGGTAAATACCCTGAAAGGCAAAAGAATCCTAAGATTCATGACTCGATACTGCATGGTTAAACTTTGCCAAAGGATTCATCCTGAGCCCTGGATTTGATTTTATTCTTGCTTCCTGGATTGTCCCGATCATGTAAAGCGCACTTTCAGAGATCTCCTTGAATTCGTCATGCAAAATACGTTCACATCCATCAAGCGCATCTTCAAGGCTGACCGCCTTGCCTTTAAGGCCAGTAAACTTCTCGGTCGTAAAAAATGGCTGGGTGAGAAACCGTTCCAGCCGCCTGGCTCGGGCAACCAGGTTTCGGTCTTCCAGTGACAGTTGCTCCAGACCCAACATTGCTATGATATCTTTCAAGTCTGCATATTGAGCAAGAGTACGCCGAATTTCCTGCGCAATGGAATAATGCCGCTCACCGATGATACCCGGGGTGGCCATTTCCGAACTGGACAGTAATGGGTCAATCGCAGGATAGAGCCCCTCACTTGCCCGTTTACGGGACAATACAATCGATGCGGAAAGATGCGAAAAGGTATGCACCGCTGCCGGGTCAGTAAAATCATCGGCAGGGACATACACTGCCTGAATAGAAGTAATGGCACCCGTATCAGTGTTGGCAATACGCTCTTCCAATTGGGACAATTCCGTCCCCATAGTCGGCTGATAGCCCAGTCGTGACGGCATCTGCCCCAGCATGCCCGAAACCTCCATTCCAGCCTGAATAAAGCGAAAAATATTATCAATTAGCAACAATACATCTCGATGCTCATCATCACGAAAATATTCGGCCATGGTCAACGCCGTGTGACCAACACGGAAACGGGCTCCAGGAGGTTCATTCATCTGACCAAAAACCATCACCATGTTGCTCAGAACCCCCGCTGCATTCATGTCATGATAGAGTTCCTCTCCTTCACGACAGCGCTCACCGATACCACAAAATATACTCACGCCTTCGTGTTGCCCTACCATATTATGGATCATCTCAGTGAGCAGTACTGTTTTCCCCACACCCGCACCACCAAATAACCCCGCTTTTCCACCCCGTTCCAGAGGCATTAGTACATCAATAACCTTGATACCTGTCTCAAATAACTCTGATTGTGCAGAACGTCTTATTAAGGGTGGAGGCGCCTGATGAACCGATCGCCATTGAACTTCAAGTGGCAATGGCTGGCGATCAATCGGGCTTCCAAAAACATCGAACATGCGTGAAAGTATTTGTTTACCAACCGGGACCTGCAAGGGGCCTGCTGTATCTTCAACTATCATGCCACGGGCCAAACCCTGCGTTGGTGTCAGTGCAATACCCCTGATCCGGTTTGAATCTAGCTGGGAAAGCACTTCGATAGCGATTTTTCCTTCTGGCTTGACGCGAAGCAAGGAATAGACAGGAGGTAAAAGTTTATCAAAATAAATATCCACAACACTGCCACGAACCATAACTACTCGTCCAAGATTAGGTAGGCTAGGGCTTTTATTCACATTTCCTCCATACCGGGATAACGGGAATGAAATTGCTTAACTGAAACCCTTGGCAAGTCCATCCTGCCATGCCCCTCTTCCACCTTGTTCCATTAGCCCTGTATAGATTCTTCTTCTGCAAGATTAAGTGTTCCTCTTCAATACTATTAACTGCAGCTTACTCAAATTAGCAGTTATTGGTCTGAAATTATTGGCTTTTTATAAAGACTTTCTTAACCGGGGCAACGATATAATACAACCAGCAAACCCAAGGGGTTAATGCAAAACCCCTATCCAGACCTGAATCTTTCTTCTCGCTCGCCGTCTTGAATCCTGCCATTCTCTTTTCTTGCCACTCCCAGTAATTGGCAAATCTGTATCAAACTTGATTACAGTGATTATCGTGCTCGCAATTCAAGTCACAATCAAGCTGATCCACATGAATTTAAACTGTTTATTTCCAACAGGGAAAGATAACGATTTCCCTATAATCCAGGCTTGTCCATTTGGCCTTCACTTTGATAAGGGAAACGAGCCCTGATCTGGTCATTACATTTCTATCAACCAATAAATTAAGGGATACAGATGCTTTGGTCTGGAAACAAAACAATCAGAAAAAAACCATCTGGCTACAGCACTAATCAAACACCTCAACCTTGACTATAACCTTCCTAAAACCGAAAACCATTCAGATCCATTCTGACTGCACCTAAAATCAGCTTGTACCCAGGCAAGGTATAACTCCAGTGGAGAGCAAAATTAAGCAATAATGGGCAGGCTCACCGAATCGCTATTAGTCGAAGAGACTGCCCGGCAATCGAAACATGCAACAAGATCCAGATCACTTTTCTTCCTTGCTCTAAATCACGCAGGATACCCGGCATTAAAATTTTCTAACCCAGGATTAAAATCAAAACCCCAATTAAATCCTAGATTGCAGACGGGCAATCAGGTATTCTTTCACAAAGCGTTGCATCTCAAATTTGAACCTCGATTTCAGCCCTGGGGTATCGATACAATGAAAACAAAGCACGCTAAGAATTTGAAAAGTGATCTATCGCAACAAATACCCGAATCAAACTGGCAGATGTTCTTTGAGCATGCGCCAATAGCTATTCTGCTTGCAGACAGGGAAAACCATTGCCTTGACGCTAATGCATACATCTGCAACCTGCTCGGTTATACCCGTGATGAGCTTATCGGATCGCACACTTCTGACATCCTGGTCCCACTCAAAACTCAGCTTGACAGATCCATCCGGAACGAAGTCAAGGCTCATTCCAATAATCCCGAAATAGTGCAGTTACAATGCAAGAATGGTTCGATCCTCAATACCGAATTACGCATGGCAGTATTGCCCAATGGCAATAGACTCCAAATGTTTCTGGACATTTGCAAATATAATCCGATAGAAATGAGTTCTCCCTTACTGACTGCAATAATTAAATCTTCAAATGATGCCATTATCAGCAAGGACCTCAACAGTAACGTTACCAGTTGGAATGCCGGAGCAGAAAGAATATTTGGCTACAGCAATGACGAAATGATGGGCAACTCCATCATGCGACTGATCCCCGTCGACAGACAAGACGAAGAGAACAAGATTCTTAAAAAAATAAAACGTGGAGAAAAGGTGGAGCATTTTGAAACTGTGAGACAGACCAAGGATCAACGGCTGATTCATGTCTCGATTACAGTCTCTCCAATCAAGGATAGAATGGGTAGGATCATTGGTGCTTCAAAGATTGTGCGTGATATCACCGCCTCAAAACTCCACGAGATTGAAATAGCCCGTGTATCGAGATTATATGCTGCTTTAAGCCAGGTTAACCAGGCCATAGTTTGGACCAAAAGCCGTGATACACTATTTCAGAAAACCTGCAGGGTACTGGTTGAACATGGTGGTTTTCAGATGGCCTGGATAAGCTGCCATAATCTGGATACGCATCAATTCATCCCTGTTGCCAAATACGGAGAGTCCGGATTCACCCAAAACTTCCGATTACACAATGAAGGCAGCGGGATAGAACAGGGCCCGTCAGGCAGGTCATTCCATACCCGATGTCCCTATATCTGCAACAATTTGTGTGATGATCCCCACGCATTGACATGGATGGCTGAGTTCGTGAAATTGGGTTTTCGCGCTACTGCGGCTTTCCCTATCTGGATGAATGATGAGATATGTGCAACCCTGAACATTTGCTCAAACGAAGCTGATTTTTTTCAAGATAAGGAAATTTCCCTGCTGGAGGAGGCAGCCGGCGACATCTCTTTCGCACTTGATAATCTTGCACAAGATGAGAAGCGTCTTCATGCAGAAACTATTGCGAAAAATGAAAAACATTTTTCTGACACGATGATCGAAAGCATGCCTGGCATCCTGTATTTCTACGATGAACAGGGCCAATTTCTACGTTGGAACCAAAACTTTGAGATTGTTTCAGGGTACTCACATGCAGAAATTGCACAGATGCACCCGCTGGATTTTTTCTCCGAAAATGAGAAGGAACATCTAAAACAAAAAATTGCAGAAGTGTTTGAAAAAGGCCAGTCTTACGTTGAAGCCTCGTTCATGACCAGAAATGGGCATTTTATACCTTATTTTTTTACAGGTAGACGTATTATTTTCGATGACATGCCCTGTCTAGTCGGAATGGGCATTGATATTTCGGAACAGACCAAGGTGGAACAGGAACTGCACAAAATACAGGGTCGACTTGAAGCAGTGATCGAAAACCTTCGCGAAGGCCTTGTCATTGCCGATGAAGATGGGGATCTGCTAAGCTGGAATCCGAAATCCCTTCGCATACTGGGTTTTACTGATTTGGAGGAAGGGCGGGCCCGGCAGCGTGAATTCACTGATATTTTTGAAATCTATACACTCAATGGAACAAAAATCCCTCCCGAACAATGGCCTTTGAACCGGGTAAGACAGGGCGAAACACTTGATGATTTTCAGGCAAAAGTACACCGCGTCGGTTCAGACTGGGAACGTACAATCAGTTATACAGGATCCCGAATAAATTACGGCAACGACAAGACACTCGCATTTTTGACGCTGCAGGATATTACTCAACGTACAAAAGAAGAAACTGCCCTGCGCGGAACCAAGAACGAACTCGAACGACAGGTGACCGCAAGAACAAGAGATCTGCAGAAAGCGCTTGTTCGTGCTGAAGCGGCCGACAAGATCAAGTCATCTTTTCTGGCCACAATGTCGCATGAATTACGCACCCCCTTAAATTCAATCATAGGATTTACCGGTATTCTGCTCCAAAACCTGGCTGGACCACTGAATACTGAACAAACCAGGCAGCTTGGTATGGTTCAAAGCAGCGCCCATCACCTCCTTGAGTTAATAAATGATGTACTTGATATTTCCAAAATTGAAGCCAATCAAATCGAGATTCGTCCAGTAATATTTAATCTAACTAGTTCAGTAGAGAAAATAATTGCTTCCATACAACCAATGGCTGAGAGAAAAAACCTTACCCTGGAAACGTTCTTCTCTCCATCCCTTGGCGAAATGCTAAGTGATCAACGCAGGGTCGAACAGATCCTTCTTAATCTCCTCAACAATGCAATCAAATTCACCGAAAAAGGAAGCGTACGGCTTAAAATAGAAATCATTCCTGATTTCCGGTTATCGCCAAACGCATTACCTTACCCAGTAGCACAGTTCCAGGTCATCGACAGTGGTATAGGCATTAAACCTGAAGATCTAAACACGCTATTTCAACCTTTCCGTCAGCTCGATTCTGGCCTCACACGCCAGCATGAAGGAACCGGGCTCGGATTGGCAATCTGTCACCGGCTTACCAAGTTGTTAAAAGGTAACATATCAGCCAGAAGTGAATGGACAAAAGGCAGCGAATTTACAGTAACGCTTCCCCTGCAATTAAGGCTCTAGCCATGAATCATACTATCCTATTGATTGAAGATAACGAACAGAATCGCTATCTGGCCACTTTCCTGCTTGAACAACATGGCCACAAGGTCGTATCAGCAAAGGATGGGCCAAATGGCATTATGCTGGCACAGACATTAAACCCTGATCTCATCCTGCTTGATATCCAGTTACCATTGATGGATGGTTACGCTGTAGCCCGGATGTTGCGAAATATTGATTCACTTCGCAATACCCCGATTATTGCAGTGACCTCCTATGCAATGGTCGGGGACCGCGAAAAAAGTCTCGCCTCCGGTTGTAATGAATACATTGAAAAACCAATCAACCCCAATACCTTTGTTACTGAAATCGAACGTTTTTTAATTTCAAAGCCAAAAACAGGTTACCCATGACTAACATCCTGATTGTCGATGACAAGGAAGACAATCTGTATTACCTTGAAACCCTGCTGAATGGGCATGGTTATAAGGTCAACTGTGCACATCACGGCGCTGAAGCACTGATCAAGGCACGCAAGTCACAGCCAGACGCCGTCATCTCGGATCTTCTCATGCCGGTGATGGATGGCTACACTCTGCTGCGTCACTGGAAAGCAGACACCCGCCTCATGCAAATTCCGTTCATCGTCTACACTGCAACCTACACCGAAATGGAAGACGAACGCCTTGCTCTTGATCTTGGTGCAGATGCGTTTATCCTTAAGCCCTGTGAACCTGATACTTTCATCGCAAGACTACGCGAAATACAGACTCACTACAGATCAGCAGAACCCATTTCACCCAAAATACCCATTAACAATGAAAAGTCCATTCTCAAAAATTACAGTAAAACCCTTATCCGCAAACTTGAAGAAAAAACATTACAGCTGGAAGAAGCTAACCACGCACTGAAGCAAAAACTTGCCGAACAAAATTCCATTGAACAAGAAATGAATTTCAAAAACAAGTTACTCCAAACACAACAAGAAACCTCACTGGACGCTATTCTGGTTGTCGATGAAAACAAGCATATCCTTTCACTCAACCAGCGGTTTCTTGATCTATGGAGAGTTCCTGAAAAAATAGTAAGCGCAAACTGGGACAGACCAATGCTCAAGTTTGTGGCCAGTCAAATTAAGGACAGCAAAACATTCGTATCTCGCGTCAACTATTTATATAAACACCGTAATGATAAAAGCAGGGATGAATTACACTTAAAAGATGGAAGGATAATCGACCGCTACTCTTCTCCTGTAACCGGAACAAACGGGAAATATTACGGGCGTATCTGGTATTTTCGCGACATCACAGACCGCAAGCTTTCAGAAGCAGCACTCAGGGCAAGTGAATTACGTTATCACTCACTGTTTGAAAAAATGCTCGAAGGTTATATATATTGTCAGGCTATTTTTGAGGAAGGGCAACTACAGGATTTTGTTTTTCTGGAAGTCAACAGTTCTTTTAGCCAGCTCACAGGATTAAAAGATGTTATTGGAAAAAAAATCAGTGAAGTTATACCGGGGATACAAAAAACAAACCCCGAAATTTTCGAAATTTATGCAAGAGTGATCTTAAGCGGACAAACCGAAAAATTTGAGACTTATCTGGGAGAATTGAATAGCTGGTTTTCCATTGCCGTCTATAGCACTGATAAAATGCACTTTGCTGTCGTATTCGATAATATTACCAAACGAAAGGATGCTGAAGCCAGAATCATCTACCTTAACCGTGTTTATGCCATGCTCAGTAATATCAACACCCTGATTGTGCGTGCGCATGACCGGGAAGAGCTTTTCAATGAAGCTTGCCGTATTGCAGTTGATACAGGTGGATTCAAGATGTCGATGATATGCATTATCGATGAGAAGACCAAATTCATCGTCCCAGTCGCTTCAGCAGGTAAAAGTGATGAGCTCATGAATGCGATTAAAACCATTCTATCTTCAAAAAAGGGGGCACAAACCACCATGGTTGCCCGAGCAATCAGGGAAAAACAGGTTATCGTATCGAATGTTTCACAACAAGATCCAAGTCTGGTATTTGGAAAAATATATGCTGAATCAGGCGTCAACTCGCTCGTAATTTTTCCTTTAATCGTATCAAATGAAGCACTTGGCGTAATAGCTTTATATGCCAGCGAAAACGAGTTTTTCCATGAGGAAGAGCTGCGGTTATTAACCGAACTGACCTCGGATATCTCATTTGCAATTGATTACCTTAATAACCAGGAACGTCTCAATTATCTTTCTTATTACGACGATCTCACCGGACTTGCAAACCATAACCTTTTTCTTGAGCGGGTAGGTCAATATATTCGAAGTGCCGATGACGAACAAAAAATTGCCTTGCTCCTCATTGATCTGGAACGATTCAAGAGCATTAACGATGGCTTAGGCAGGGCAGCCGGTGATACCCTGCTGAATCAGGTGGCAGAATTGTTAATATCATTGAATGCAGGAAGGGCAGATTTATTGGGCAGAGTAGGTGTAGACCAGTTTGCCATGGTATTACCGGAAATCAGGCAAAATAGTGAGGTAGCACGTCAAGTTGAAAAAATGCTGGCGACTTTTCTGGGATATTCATTTCTTTTGAATGAAGCTCAATTCCGCATTGGTGCAAAAATTGGTATCGCCCTTTTCCCAGATGATGGTAACGATGCTGAAACTTTGTTTAAACATTCTGAATCTGCACTTAAAACAGCTAAAAAACACGGGGACCGTTATCTTTTTCACACCAAAAAAATGACCGAATCAGTAGCTAGCCTGCTTTCGCTGGAAAACCAGTTACGCCAGGCGATCGATAATGGGGAATTCGTACTCCACTATCAACCCAAGGTGAATCTCATAAATGGAAAAATTACTGGTGCTGAAGCACTAATCCGCTGGAATAACCCATTCACTGGTTTGGTACCTCCCGGAAAGTTCATTCCAATACTGGAGGAAACTGGCTTGATATATGAAGTGGGACGCTGGGCTCTTCATAAAGCAATTGATGATTATCTGCGTTGGTGCTCCAAAGGTTTAGAAGCAGTGCGAGTTGCTGTAAATGTATCGCCATTGCAACTTCGCAATCCAGAGTTCATTAACGAAATCAAGCGAAAAGTAGACATTGACGTACGTGCATTCGAAGGATTAGAGCTGGAAATTACCGAAAGCACGATTATGGAAGATATAACATGGGGTATCTCAAGTTTGCAAGCTATCCGAAACTTGGGTGTTCATATTGCCATTGATGATTTTGGTACAGGCTTTTCCTCCTTAAGTTACCTGTCTAAGCTACCTATAGATACATTAAAAATTGACCGAATTTTCATAATCGATATGACTGCCAAGCCTGAAGGATTGGCATTGGTATCCACTATTATAAATCTGGCGCATTCATTAAAACTCAAGGTAGTAGCAGAAGGCGTGGAAACCGAAGAACAAGCTCGCTTACTCCGGTTGATAAACTGTGATGAAATACAGGGTTTTCTAGTTAGCAAACCCGTTTCGGTAGATACATTCGAAACAGAATTCTTGGAAAAAAAGCTTAAAACCTAAATATAACCTGTTGCAAACTGTAACCATATCAAAACAAAAAAAACAAGTATTCTGGCAAGTTAAGTGTTAAGTGCCAGTCTTGACTAAAAATAATCCGTCCGCAGAAAATGCCGTAAAAACAGTAATGGTATTATCAATATATGCCATTGGGGGGTGCGGCGGAAATCCTGGACTTGTTTATGCCGCTAACGCCTATCCGTCCAACTCTTGGAGGTCAGTTCATACTCGAGGGGGCTCAGTGAGCCAAGTGAGATTTTAATGCGCTTTTCGTTATACCAGCGGATGGATGAGTTAACAATCTCAATGAATTGCTCAATGGTTACAGATTGCCAGTTACGCACGTAGAACAATTCCGTTTTCAATCGCCCAAAGAAACCTTCACAGGCCGCATTACCGGGCAAGCATCCTTTACGTGACATCGAGCGGATCAGCTTTGCATCGCACACCCGTGAGCGCCACCCAGGCCAGCGATAGCGGGCGCCACGATCCGGATGAACAATGGGTCGTGCGTTGCCATGGGCTATCGTTTCAATAGCTGCATCCAGCACGGAGTTCACAAGCCCGGCATCAGGACGCGTGCCCATTGGCCAACTGACCACCAGGCCATCGAAACAGCCAGTTATTGGTGAGAGATACACCTTGCCAGCCGGAATCTGGAATTCCGTGATATCGGTGAGCCCCTTTTCATTCGGAGCTGTTGCCTGGAAATCACGGTTAATGACATTTTCCGGCGCAGGGCTGATTTCTCCAGGGTAAGAACCGTAGCGTCGCCGCCTTGTTGAGGCAACGATTAAATGCTCTTCTTTCATCAGACGCCGCACGACCTTCCCGGAAAGGACGATATGCAACCTGCCCAGTGCAGACCGGATGCGACGATAGCCGTAGCAGCGGTGATTCTGCTCGAAGAGGTCTGAAATGAAATAACGCACGTCAACCTATTTGTCAGGAGATCGTAGCCGCCCCCGGTGATAAAAACAAGAACTGCGTGCAGGATCCAGTCCGGCAAGGAGTTCAGGCAGCATACGGATTTGCCTCAGGGCATCAACCAGCAGGGTCTTCTCCCGGTTTGTCAGCAGTCGCAGATCGATGCCCAGATCTTTTTTTAGCCGTTCATTGGCCTTTTTCAATAGGTCATGTTCAAGACGCAACTGCCGGATATCACGACGTAGCGCTTCGACTTGTTGCTCCAGTTCCGTTGCCCCCCGGGGAGGAGTGATGAATCATCATGGTGTGTCATGGATGCCATGAACCTCATAACCGGGCAGCTGATTTTTCCATTGATACAATGTCTGCCGGCTCACGCCAACCCTGTGTGCAATCGCTCGCGTACTTTCCCGCCGGATGCACAAATCAATTACTGCCGCCTGCCTCACTTCCCGATGATGCGTTATGGCCCTGCCTTTGCTGACGACGCACTGGCTGACTTCAGGGTGTAATGCATTGACCCAGGCCTTGAGGGTTCCACGCCCAGGATATCCCAATGCCTTCGCAGTCCAGGCAAAACAGTTACCGTGGTTCATATAATGCTCGACAGCCATCCTTTTCTGCTGGTCCGAATACTTCGGCCTCGAACGAACATGGGCCACCGGCAAATCCTGATACCGTACGTATTCGCGATACCCCCTTTTTAATGCATTCCTTGTCGGACAGCCTGACTGGCAAAGCGTTGCAGCGGTGTGTTTCCCAAGTTTTATGTAGGGCCTGACCGCTCGAATGCGGTCATCGTATGAATACATTATAGACTACCTCCAGGTAGTCCAAGATTTTTACCGCACCCCC
>JAGWIG010000197.1 GCA_028873515.1 Pseudomonadota bacterium
TCTCCGTTTGAATTTCCAATTTGGTATAAAGGCCAATATGTAAGTGCTGATAATTTAAATACCGCACAAACATCAAATTCGACTTCTCTTCAAAATCTGGCAAATACTCTGTATTCGCCAGGGCTTTTTACACCTTCTTCATTAACCTATACTTTTTATGCTTCGTTAATTGTAACTGTTGATGCAGGAAATAGTTTTTTTCTTTTAGATGGCAATGGGCAATTAGGACAAGGATTAGGTACTGTAAGTGGAACAACCTCTACGACTTACAATGTTGATTTTACTTCACAAGTACCATCTTCTGGATCAGTAACCGCGTATATCGTTGCTAAAGTTGTTACGATTGGCCAAAATCAAGGCGTTGTTATTGGCCCTCCAATTGGGCATCCAGATTATAACCCTGCTAATGCGCCAGCGGCGCAATACCTGTCTTCGCAATATTCTTTGTCTTTTACCGCAACCACCACTGCGCCTGATAATCAAACAACATTTGAAATTGCGAGAACGACTTTAACATCTGGGCAAACGGCCATTACGTCTGTTTCTACAGGAAATCAAATTTTAGCGCGTCCTAATCAAATTGTTATAGTTTATAATGGTACTCCGAATGGAAATTTGGCCGGTACGGCTGGAAATTCCGCAAACGGCACAATTCCTGATTTTGTATGGGATACGTCTTTAAATACTTTATGGGTATGCACTACAACTGGAACAGCAACAACTGCGGTGTGGACAAGAACATTCGCAAGTCTTAATGGCAGTTCCTCTCAAGTCTTTAATGTTGCAAATGCAACAACTTCAACAGAGGCGGTTCCGTTAGGACAAGCGCAAACTGATTTTGCGGCGATTAACGGCAACTCTACTGAAGCTTTTTCAGTAGCGACCCCTCTAGGAATGGGGCCTGGGTATCAAGCTGTCAATTCATACTGGACGCAGCAATTTCTTGCGGCGATTAACGGCAACTCTACTGAAGTGTTCAATGTTGCAAATGCAACAACTTCAACAGAGGCGGTTCCGTTAGGACAAGCGCAAACTGATTTTGCGGCGATTAACGGCAACTCTACTGAAGTGTTCAATGTTGCTCCGGCTACATTAAGCACGGAGGCTCCCCAACTAGGCCAAATGTCAGGTCGATTGGTCGGCTCCCCGCAAGTGTTTACTTCAAACGGAACTTACACACCGACACCTGGAACTAACAGCATCATTGTTGAACTATTGGGCGGCGGCGGTGCTGGAGGCGGATCTGGTGCTACGACATCAACGCAAGTGGCAGCGGGCGGCGGCGGCGGCGCAGGTGCTTACGCAAAGGGCAGGTTTACATCTGGTTTTTCTGGTGCTGTCGTGACCATAGGCGCTGGCGGCGCTGGCGTATCTGGCGTCAACACCGGAGGCGCTGGTAGCGCAACCAGCCTTGGCTCGCTGATATCCGCAAGCGGTGGCCAAGGCGGTGCAGGGGGCGCACCCAACGCGGGAGCAGTAGGAGGAGGATCGGGCGGTTCCGCAGTAACGGGAGCAAATATTGTTTCCAAGTCAGGGGGCCACGGCAACATTTCGCAGTGTGCTTACAGCACCGCCATAACGATTCTGTATTCAGGCGCTGGGGCCGACTCGTTCTACGGCAGCGGAGGCTTTTCGCAGGCTGGCACAGGCGCTGGCGCAGCCGCTACAGGTTATGGTAGTGGTGGCAGTGGAGCAAGCACTGCAACATCCGGCGCGGCTTCTGCTGGCGGTAACGGTGCAAATGGTATCGTTATCATCTGGGAATATTATTAAGCAAATGCAGCGAGACATCCCCCAATGTTATTTTGAATATTATAAGTATATTTAGCATCATAAATGACCACGCAAGTTGAAATTAAGGACTTAAACCCAGTTGTAACCCCTGCTGCAACGGATTTGTTTGTAGGGCAGCAAACAAGCGGTG
>JAGWIG010000198.1 GCA_028873515.1 Pseudomonadota bacterium
TGATCGTTGAGACAGCCCAGATGCTATCCACTGCTGCTCGCTCACATGGTGTTGATTACACCTGTTTGTACCGCAGCACTCACGTCAACCACCCATGGACAGTTTGGGTGAGTGAGAATCGCAGCAATTACAAGTTTGCACTGGAACTGCTGAAAGCGTACATAGCCGAGCGTACCGATTGCCGGGTACCCTTCGCAGGGACTCACAAGACTGCGGAGATATTGCCGGAGCTGGAGTGGTCTGCCGAAGCGCTGCCCGAAGGGCCGATGAACAGTGCCTTTCCGAAATGTTTCTACCCCACTGTATCACGGGAAATGCCTGCATTTGAGGGATACCGTGAAACACTGCGAATCAAGTGGGACAATGATCTGCGTAAACCGCAGTGGAAAAATCGTGGCTGTCCAGGCTGGTATATACCTAATTGTGTTGAATAGCATTGTCCCAAATTGGGACACCACTAAACAGGGATAATAAGATGACATATCTTGTCAAACTCCAATTCTCCAAAGACAAACAGCCAAACTGGAATGGCTACGTATTTCCATCTAAGAAGATGGCCGAATCCTACGCTGAATCACGGCTGGAAAGGTGGCCTGACCTACTCGACTACCAAATGGAAGAAACAGACAAGGAAGAAACACATGTCTTTGTCGATGGAAAGCTGTACCCAATGCACTGTGCTATTGAGTCGTGGAAGGACGTCCTAAACAATGTGCAGTTCGCAGGAGGTAGTGATGGACATTAGCACATACGATGAAACTGTAGAGAAGTACGTGCGAAGCATGCCTGGATGGCAAAAGCAGGCTGCTGTCATCTACGCACTTTCAAATGCACAGTACAACTGGCCTCACCTCCTACAGTCACTGACGGAGAATAGTGTAGCAATCCGCTCACACATCACCGCACAGGATATGACCTCCGCTGACTACCATCGCCTGTTTGAAACACTGGACATGGTTAGCGAGATGGCTCTTCTGGTTAATACAGAATGGGAGAACATCGCAATGCAGGAGATGGAGCGAGACGGGCTCAAGCAAGATGTGTGACCTTATCACCGATCCATACCTCGAACTGTTGAGATCCCAACTGAAGGAAAAAGAAAATGTGCTATGCGATTATCGAAGTGAGATACACAGCTGCCGGGGAGCCGGATGCACTTGTGAAGGTGAGCAGTCCGGAGGAACTTCAGACGAAAATCCAATCATTGCAAAATCTGGGGACTGTCGGTAGAATCAGAACCTTCGCCCCACTTGCAACCCTTGGGCGTAAAGTAGTATGGGAGCATACAAATGAGAGTGAGCAACGATCAGTTCAACCGAGCACAGAGCAACTGGGACAACATGAGTCCACCTGAGGATCCTGTCATCCCCGATGAAATGGTAAGGGAGAGGGTACAGGAGAAACTGCGGGCGTGGCAGACAGATATTCCAGACTGGCTCTGGGATGAAGCATGGCAGGAGTTAGCTGATGGAGATTAATATGAACTTCCTCCGAGAGGCTTTTGAGCGCGAGTTTTCACAAAGTCCATTCGATCTACCAATGGCCCGCTGGCCGAACGATGACAAGGTTTCGTGGCCAGGAACATACCAAAACTACCCGACGCAATTGGCGTGGGATGCGTATCAAGCCGGAGTGCAAGTCGCCATCCGCCACCTGACCGAACAGAACGAGCAGAGGGATAGCCATGAGTAAGTACACGGCAGAGCAAATAATGGCCGAGGCTGCTAATTGGGTAGCCAGTGGCAACCTTAAACTTGCCAGCATATTGCACGAATACGCCGCCCACCTTGCCACCCTTCAATCCATCCACCCGCCTGCTGGGGTTGTGTCGGATGAGTGGGTTGTTGTTGGCTATATGTGGCAGCGCAACTACTCGAATGGCGGCCATTCATCAAAGCTATTTAGCTCAAAATGGGA
>JAGWIG010000199.1 GCA_028873515.1 Pseudomonadota bacterium
TATCGGGTTTTATGAATGCTTTCCGTCTTCAGGGTGGAGAAGAAACTTTCCATGGCGGCATTGACGCTCCTATGTCAAGAAACGTTTGCTGCGGCCGCCAAATCCGCGAGGATGAATGGATAGAGCTCTCTGACGATGTATCGTTTCAAGCAGCGATGGATTTCCTTGTTGGACAGGCCTTCTGCTGTTCGGCGCTCAACATAAGCACGGGTTCGTGGTTCGCTTCTCATTCGAACCATGGCAATGGTCCACAACGCATTGTTGGCTGATCGGTCACCGCCTCGGTTTAATCGATGCCGTATCGTTTTTCCTGACGAGGCTTGTAAAGGGCTTACACCACAGAGTGCGGCAAGTGCTGCCTCGCTGTGTAATCGTTCCGGATTATCTCCGGCGACAGCGATCAATGCGGCAGCGGTTTGAGGCCCGACGCCAAACTGCTCCCGAAGGTGTGGCGCAGACTGGCTTGTCATCTGCTCTAATGCAGTATCAATCTCTTTCAACTCCGCCGCCAGCATTAACCAGCGCTTTGCCAACAAGCGTAGCGTTGTGGCTAACGTCTGTAAGAGCGTCGTTGAACCCAGGTGTCGAAGATGAGCGCATCCTGCAACGCATTGCTCAGGTTTGGCTTTCCAGAGGCGTTCGCGGATGTCTTGTGGGGCACTGACCAATAGAGCTCTCAACTGATTGATTGTTTGCGTCTTGGCCTTGACTGCGCTTCGCCTGGCAACGGAAATAGTGCGCATAGCCTCTGCGGCGCCGGACTGGGACTTTGGAACAGCCGTCGCGGTGCCAGAAAGAACTGAGCGTGCCGCATTCTCAGCATCAGCCGGGTCGGACTTGCCTTGCAATCTGCGTTTGGCACGGTCAGGGCGATTCACTTCCAGCACCTCAATGCCTTGCCCGCGTAAAACGCGAGCAAGGCCTGCCCCATACGTGCCGGTACCTTCAACGCCTGCACGTCGTACGTAACCCCATGAGCGCGCCCAGGCCAGTAGCTTCAGATAGCCAGTGGTGTTAGTTGGTGTCGCAAGTGTTCCAAGAAGCTTGCCAGCATGGCTGATGACTGCGGCAACGTGCATATCCAAATGTGTATCAACACCCAGAATCACTTCGTTTTGTATTAATTGATCGTCCATTTCGCACTCCTTATCCAAGGTAGGTGCATCACCAATCCCACTTGCCGGACAGGACACTCATGGTGCAATACAAAGCTCCTATTAGGTCACACGCATTGGGCCCGGCAACGCTCGGGGAACGCTCTGACCAAATCGACAGGTCAATGCAAAGGCAACTGGCCAATCCCAGCATGGGTCAGATTTGGCAGGCGTTCTTGACCATCATAGATTGAGTGTCCCAGCAATCCCCGCGTCAGGACATGCTACAGGTTATACCCTGGTCTTTCAGTAGCTTCCTGAAATCCTTACTTGAATATTGGCTCCCCTGGTCTGAATGGTGAAGTAACTCCACCGGGCGACCACGCCGCCAAACCGCCATAACCAGTGCATCCATCACCAACTGCGCAGTCATGGTCGATTGCATCGACCAACCCACTACCCGACGTGAGAACAAATCCAATACCACGGCCACATGTCAATGCCAAAGTAAAACTCCCCCAAAGGGGGTGCGGCGGAAATCCTGGACTTGTTTATGCCGCAAATTTGAGTTTCTCCCTATACTCGAGGGGGCTCAGTGAGCCAAGTGAGATTTTAATGCGCTTTTCGTTATACCAGCGGATGGATGAGTTAACAATCTCAATGAATTGCTCAATGGTTACAGATTGCCAGTTCCGCACGTAGAACAATTCCGTTTTCAATCGCCCAAAGAAACCTTCACAGGCCGCATGATCGGGCGAGCATCCTTTACGTGACATCGAGCGGATCAGCTTTGCATCGCACACCCGTGAGAGCCAC
>JAGWIG010000075.1 GCA_028873515.1 Pseudomonadota bacterium
AAATGCAGCGAGACATCCCCCAATGTTATTTTGAATATTATAAGTATATTTAGCATCATAAATGACCACGCAAGTTGAAATTAAGGACTTAAACCCAGTTGTAACCCCTGCTGCAACGGATTTGTTTGTAGGGCAGCAAACAAGCGGTGACAGTCTCAACTATACCCCTGCGCAAATCGCGAACGCAATCAGCGTGGCGGCGGGATCTTTGCCGGGCGCGACCTTTATCAGCACCGGCACCACGACTGCCCGATCTTTTGAGGACCGTGGCGCGGACGCGATCAACGTCAAGGATTACGGCGCTGTATTGAATGGCAGCGCATCCGATAGCACGGCGTTTCAGGATGTTTATAATGCTGTGCCAAATGATGGCGTGATCAACATTCCTATCGGCAACCTGAACGCTTCGCTTACCCCCAGTGCGTCCAAGGCCGTCCTTTGGCGTACGCTGGGCAGTTTCGATTATGGAACCAGCGCGCCGGGCACGAACCCCGTCACGTCCTTCGGCGATGGCGACGTACTAGAAACTTTTCTTGAAGGTCGTAAGAGATTCTCCAAATCCTGCGTCACCAATCAGGAAGCCTACGCAACCGTTGAGGTTGATCTGGATTGGTCATCGACAAACCCCAACACGTCCTTCGTCAACTCCGCACTGGTTGTAGCAGGAACCAACAATGCCACCGGCACCAGTGGCGGCGTATGGTCAGGCAATTTCTTTGTTACTGCAAACACGGCAATCAGCGATAACTTTGCCATTGCTGGCACGGCCACAATCAACGGCACCGGCTGGGCTGGCGTTGCCTATCTCCAACTCATGGACAATGCCGGCACCTCCGGCGACGTGAACGTGCATGAATTCGACCTGTTCACACAGAACGCGGACGCGATAGGCACCAGCGGCCCGATTAGCGGCCTGCGCGCCATTGGGTCGTGGAACTTGGCCACCGTCACCGGCAAGACCACCGCGCAAGCCTCCAGAGGGCTTTCCGTAGTCACGATCGGCAGCGCTTCAATCGGCTCTGTGTTCTTTACCGGGGCCAATATCTATAATGCCGCCTTTGACTGCGCCCAGGCCACCTTTGCGTCTTCTTCCGTGGCGTCCCTCCGCATGGCGCCGAAC
Source organism: Pseudomonadota bacterium (assembly GCA_028873515.1). GTDB lineage: Bacteria > Pseudomonadota > Gammaproteobacteria > Burkholderiales > REEB80 > REEB80. Next base: position 1,121 of record JAGWIG010000075.1, read on the forward strand.
CAGTTTATTGACCTGACGGGCGACTATGCCACCGGGGCGCTCAATACTCACGCGCTGGGCTATTCCACCAGCTCCACAAGCCTGGAATATCAAGTTAGTGGAGCGGCAGTATTTTCTATTTCTGATACAGGTGCGACAAGCTCAACATTCTTTGCTGGATCAGTAGGTACTGGCCTAACGGCAGCCGGAACCACGCAGGGTACAGCATATGCGATTACAACCCAATCCAGTGTCTTTACAAATGTTGCGTCTGGCACTGGCGCAATGCTGCCCTCGGTAAAGCCTGGAACAATTATGCCAGTGCTTAATCGAGGTGCCAATGCTTTGACTCTTTATCCTTTTACTGGTCAATCGTTTGAAACTCTTGCCGCCAACGCGCCAATCAGCATTCCCCCAGGAAGTTCCAATCAAATTATTTATGCCGGAGGCACCCAATGCTACGTTATTTAATTATTTCAATTGCGCTTATTGCATCTCCGGCTTTCGCTGCACCGCCCATTTACGGCCCGTTGCAAGCTCAGAACGCATTGTCGGAGCTTGCAACGAATGGCACACAAGCAACGGCGCGGGCTAATCTTGGTTTGCTCGGCATGGCCCAGCAAGCGCCCAATGCTGTGGCGATCACAGGGGGCCGCATTGACGGCGCGTCAATCGGGGCGACAAACCCCGGTTCCGTAACTGCTACTAACTTATATAATACAACGGGAGATTTTACAAGAGGCAGTGGGGGCACATCATCAGTCTACGATTCGCTGGATGGCACTGGTAACTGGGTGATGCAGTTGGGCGGCGCGTCCGCCCTTTATAATTTCCGAAACAGTGCGAGCAACGGGATGATGCAGATCGGAGGCTCAGACAATCACACTACTGTCTACGGACCTTTTAACTTCGGCTCCAGCATTGCTCTTACCACCGGAACAAACTCAGTTGCGCTAAATGGATTGATTCAATTATCTGGTTCTGGGTCAAACTATATCGCAAACGAAATTAATATAGCCAATGACTCCGCGAATATGAGTAATGGCTTAAGCGGCTTCACGCTTCAGCACAATATTAATGGTGGTGCTTCAGGAAGTAGAAATGCGTTTGACATTTCCATGAATGTGAATGGCGTAACATCTCCATTACTCGGTCAATACTTTACAGCGTTAAATATTATTGATGACGCTAATAGTAATGCTGGCGGAACGGCGCTTACCTGGTCGTCTGCGCGCGGCGCGCTCTACGGTCTAAATATTTCGCCTTTTTTATATTCCGGCGCTACAGATTGGTCAGAGCTTAAATCGGCAGAATTTGACAGGACGGCTGAAGCTGGTTCCTCTTTTGTGCAGGGGGCTAATCTTGTTATTGGAGTATCGGCAGGAAATGCAGTACAGGGTACAGACTATGACACGCTGATCGAAATGGGCAGGGACCGAACCGCAACGGCCGCTGCTGTTGATGGCATTATGCTGGGGACTGAAAACAATACGTTTCCGTTCGACAATACTAACGGCGTTTTTATTGGTCATCAATGGGGAGCAGGGGCGGTCTCGGGAAGTAATCCTCAGCTTAAAACATTTATAGACGCAAGTTATGTTCATTGTCTCGGCGCGTGCTGGCAATCCCCTGGATTTGTTGTTGACGGAAGCGGCAACATTAGCAACGGACCAGCATCTATTGGGTGGTCGTCTAGCGGAGAGGCGATTAATGCTTCTGGTCAGGTTTCTAATGGAATTAGCGTTACCAATGGAGGTGCTGGTTTTGTTAATGGTGAGCAAGTGCAGGTCTTAAACGGACTCTATACTGCGACTGTTTCATCGGGTGCTATTACGGCTCTAACTCCTATTGTCCCGGCTACAACGATTGGAGCCGGTCCGACTTCTGCCCAGCAGATTTATGGCGATGGTGGTGCTGCCTCTGGCGCGACTGCAACTCTGACGTGGGCGGGTGCCAACACGCTTAACCTACAGTCCACATCTGGGGGGGACACGTTAATTGGCGCAACGTCAGCTATAGCCACATCCGCTACATCTGGATTCGCAGGGCTACCATGGATGGTTGGTGCACCATCCGGAACGCCGAGCAATGGCGCACTGAGCGGGCTTACTGTTCTCAATTCATCAAGTAAAAATCTGGATATCTATGTTCCAGGTACAGGCTGGTATCACGTGGCTCTGACTGCTGGAGCAAATTAGAAGGATAATATCATGCGTAAAACTATTTTTTTAGTCTTGTTTATATTTGGATGCCCATTTGCTGCTCGGGCTCAAACTGAGCAGCAAATTCAGCCGCTTGATGCGCAAACAGAGGCGCTAAGTCAGACCATTATTGATTTAACGGATCAAGTTGTCACATTACGCACAGAATTGATTCAATCGCAAAATGAAGTTGCCGAACTTCAAAGTGTACAAAAAAACAAAAGCTCTAAAGTCAAACAAAAATGACTGTTAAATTAGGGAGGCATTGTTTCTGGAATGGTTAGTACCGAATCAACATCTCCGGCAAGTGAAATGGAGCGCGGAATGGATATGGCGACCCTGGCCATTGGCCAATTGCAGGCAGCGCAAAAAGCAATTGTTGAACGCCAGGACAGGAATGAGGCAGCGACAAATGCCAAGTTTCAGACAATCGATAATAAGCTAAACACCGCCGATGCAAAGCTGGATACACTATTAGAAGCGCAGAAAATCGCTGCTGCTGTGAGGGCCGATTCGGAAAAGCGGCAAGACAGGCGTGCGAAGGGTATTGCTGCTTGGTCGTCATTGGCCTCTGGGTTGGTGGTAACGGTTTGCGCAGAATTGGCGCGCTGGCTGCTATTTCATAAAACGGGCCTTGCGCCTTGAGTGCCTACTCTCGATTTAACGAATGGTTGGCGACGAAAATAACCGCCGCCGTTTCTACGATGACGTGCGCCTATTTATTCGCCGGCCTGGCTTGCGTAAGCCTACCCGAGGCAATCCATGGCGGGGCCGCAACGCTTGTCGCTTGGATTGCGCAAACTTTCTTGCAATTAGTTTTGTTATCCGTCATCATGGTTGGGCAAAAATTGCAACAGGATGGCTTAGACGGCTTGCACGAAAAGCATGATAAGCATTTAAAATCGCTTGAATCTTTGCATGAAAGCCATAAGCAACTTCACCGCAAACTTTCTACCAAAACACAGAAAAGGAAATTATCATGAGCGAAACCTCGTCAAACACCCCCATTCCAGAATCCAATCCAGTCCCAGAAACTGTTGTGCCCCCCGTTAATACGCCGATTTCATTTCTTGACAGGTAGCGCAATGAAGTGGAAGGCGCTGCAAAAGCTCTTGGCGTGGATTTTGAAAAGCTCTGGGCGTTGATTAAAGAGCATATGTAATACCGCCGGTTACTGCGCAAATAAGTCAGCCTCTTCCCCAGCCGGAAGAGGCAAAAAATACCGCTATCGAATCTAGCAAAACATCTCCGGTAAGCGAAGCAAGGTGCTAAGTTGAATTTGAGATAGATGAAAAATAGCATTTATCTTTTGAGTACTTTATTGCAACAGCAGATTATATGAATTTAAACATTTTACACCCCCTTTAAAAACAACCTGTAATAGTATATGTTATTGAGATGATTAACAATTTTATTTTTAATTTCGGTGGGATATGTCTTTAGAAGATATTAAAGAATTGCAAACAGCGCATATGTCCTTAGATGCCCGTGTTAGAATTCTGGAAGGAGACATGGAAGAAATCAGAACTGAGTTGCGGGGATTACGTGAAAATTCTCAAGCGAATTTCAACAATATCCAAACGTCTTTACAAAATGTTGTTACGAATGCATTAAATTCAATGCCTCAATGGGCGGCGCAATCTATGAAAACTCAGTCAACAATAATAGGCTTGTTAGGAGGCATGTGCGCTGCTTTATTTACAGGCTGTATTGTTTTATGGCTGCATGTTAGATAGGTATTTACAATATCTAGAACATCTAAAGTTGTTGATTTTATTCTTGATTACACAGCCAGAACTTGGACGGCTTTCTGGCTAACTGTTGGCTTTTGTGTTGGTTATGCATTATTTAACGACTATACAAATAGACCATTTGATCCTTATCCTTTTGTTTTCCTGACTCTTTTAATTACAGTTGCATCATATTTACAAAATATCATCGTGCTTTTGTTCCAAAAACGAGCGGAAGAAAAGCAACAAAAAGTAGAAGCGCTTCAAGCAAAACAGCTTTTATATATCTTACATATCATGGAAGCATTGCAAGAACATTTCAGCTTAGCTCTTTCTAAATCAAATGAGGCTATCTGTTTGGAAAGCACAAAAAAACATGCTATGAAAGAAGAATCATAACTGTTTTAACTTTAACTTGAAGGAAATGACGCATGACTCTTGCAGAAATCAAAGCTGAACTCATTAGGATCGAAGCTGAACTCATTAGGATCGAAGCTGAATTAGTTGCGCTACCGCACGATTTGGTAGCTAAGGCTAAAGAGTTACTTGCCGCGCTTAAATCCAAGCTCTAATGGCTTCCGTCAGCGATCTCATTATCGGCGCTGACGGCAGGATTGACGAGACTAAGGTTGGCTTTATCCTTGGTCTCGCCGTTCTATTGTGGGGAACGGTTTATTCAACTATTTTCCCCGATCATCCTTTTCATGCAGAATCCCTTGCTACCGGTATTGGGGCGCTATTGCTGATGCATAATGCTGGCCAAGGTAAGCTGGGTAAATTTGGAGGCTCGCAATGAGCATAATCATTCTTATGCTGCTCGGCGCTTTTCTCTGGCGTTTGCGAGGTGGGATTTTGAATTCCCTCACTGGCAAGGTGAATTGGCTGGGCTTTAACGATACGGCGGTGCGACTGATCTGGTCCGTTGGCATGAGCGGCGCGTTCTGGTTGCTGCATCCAAGCGCGCATTGGATTGGAGAAGGGTGGCTGCTGGCGCATGGCATTCCCGCGTGGTGCGGTGTAATCCTGCTTGTCGCAGCCTTGTTTGCAGGCACAACCGTTGTCGGCTGGTTCGGTGCCGCGCTGCTGCCCACACGATTGCGTGATGTGGCACTTCTGTCGCTGTCTGGCATCCTGCGCATGGGGCCTGTGGCGCTTGTGCTGCTATCACCGTTGCTATTGCTTGCCGGACTACTGTTCGGCCCTGCGTACTGGCTCGGAGCGCGTATCTCGCAGAGACCAGGCGGTTGGGATTTTTGGGGTGAATGGATAACCGGCGCCGTCATTGGTGCCTGTTTGGGGGCGATATGACCGTATTAAGTGATAAAATGAGAAGTCTAGCAGATAAGAATCATGAGCGCCGTGATGATTTGAGACGATTGGCGCAAGAATTTGATGAAGCCGCTACAGGATTTTATGCAGAGCCTCAAACGGTTGATGTCAAAAGATTTATGGGTTGCTGGGCGCGAGCAAAACGTGCATGGTCAGAATGCTCAGGTGAGCCTTTGATATGAGCATTTTCTCAACTATTTTCAGCCTTGGCAAAACTGCTCTCGGTTTCCTAAACCCTGCCGGATCGGCGCTCAAGCTGGCCCCGTGGGGTATTGCCGCTGCGTTAGGGGTTGCACTCTACGTCGAACACGCGCGGCTTATTGCGGCGGACGCAAATATCAAAGTTGCGCAAGGGCAAACAACTACGGCGGTGAAGCAATGTCAAACCGAAGTTGCCGCGCAAGCTGCTAAGGATAGCGCGGCAGCGGTGGCGCAGATTCAGAAAGCTAATGCAGCAGCAAATGCGGCAGAGACGCAGCTTGCGGCGGAGCGTACAGCGGCCAGTGTTATTGCCGCACAGGCCGCGCAGGGGCTTGGTCGGCAGCTTGGCACAATCACCGCGCAGGCGAGCCAGAGCGGGCAGGACGGGGCGGTTTATCCAGTGATCGGAAATTTATATCCATGAAAGACAAAATTATGATGGGATTAGTTTTAGTTGGTGGCGGCGCATTAATCGGCGCGGGTGCGGGTGGATTCTTGTGGTGGCTTGTTCATATGATGGCGAAAGTATGAATTCTGTTATTAAAACCGCCATTTCCTTAACATGTCTTGTTTTCATATTGACGGGATGCGCTACCGTACCGTCTACGAAAATGGTTTATGTGCCTTGGGTATGGCCCGTGTATCTGCAAACCTGCGCGCCTGATCCTGCGCCCCTGCCGGTCCCGCATATTGTGGCCACAAGCCCGCATGCCTCATCGGAGGTGGCACGAAATATCGTGGAATTGAGGGCGCAGGTACGTGCTGTGCAGGCGGCGGCTGACGACTGCCGGAACACGTTGGCGGCTGCCGTTGCGGCGAATAAAGAATCTAAATAATGACCTTAACTAATTTAGCTCAGCATGCAAAGCGCATCATCGCAAAACACGTTTTACGCCACACAATCACGGAAGAAGAAATCATTCCTGAACATGATTTACGTAAAGCTAGTGAAGAATATTTGGCTAATCGCAAAAAATTGATTATTGATGAACAAATTCCTTGCTGGATGTGCGGCACAAAAGAAAACTTGGAAGCGCATCATTGGTTTGAATGGGCAGAATGGAAAAATGAAGATCCAAAAGCCGCATCTGATATCTTGGCGCGGTTAAATTTTCACGGCTATGGGCATTTGGCGGCGGAAGCACCGATTGACGGCGCAGATCATATCGCCAATCTCTGCGTGCTGTGCGTGCGTGATCATCGTGGAAAGGGCTTTGGCATTCACAATACGACTGGCCCTGTCTGGTGGGCGCGTAAAGCTGCTCAAGCAGGGGTTGCTGTTGTGCAGGAGGTAAAATGAGCGAAGCTTCCAAACAAAAAGCCGCTGCTTTAGCTTCTGAATTTGAAGGATTCAGAAACTATCCTTACCAAGATCCTGTTGGCATTTGGACCATTGGTTTCGGTTCTACACGGGATGCTAATGGTCAGCCAATTACATCGGCGACACCGCCAATTACACTACAAACTGCTTTGACTTGGCTTCAGCGTGATATGGCAGCGGCGTTTGCCACTATTGCGGCTGAAGTAAAGGTTCCCCTTACGGACGATGAGAAAGCCGCTATAGCCGACCTTATTTACAATATTGGTGCAGGAAATTTTGCGTCTTCGACTCTTCTTAGAATGCTCAATGAAAAAGATTATTCTGGAGCCACTGCGCAATTTGATCGCTGGGATATGGCTGGCGGGAGGGTTTTGGCCGGATTGTTGCGGCGTAGAGAGGCTGAAACCGTTCTTTTTGAGCAAGGTATAAAAGAGGCGTGATTTCCTTTCTATCTGATCTTTGGCGCATATTAAAAGGCACAGGATTATGGCTGGATAAAAAAGAAGCCGCTGCATTAGGCGCTCCTAATGGTGACACAATCAGTATTTGGATTGCTATGAAAGCTCGGCACGGAAATGCTTTAGCACATATAGCCTGTCTAGCGCTTTGGCTTGTGCAGTTTCGCCATTGCCAAAATCAACTCGCGGGCGTGCCTATGGCAACGCAAAACTATATTCGCGCAACGGTTTTGCTTATACTGTTTACACCAATAGCCGGAGTTGTTTGGTGCGTGCGAAGTATTGCGCGGAGCATTGCAAAAAGAGTTTAGCATGGAGAACTATTTTAAAAAAATCAAGCATATGCTAATTGAAGAAGCTGAATCATGGGAGAGTCAAAAACTTCCCAGCGTAAAAGAATGGATATGGTTTTTTATTAGTCTAGTCTTTGTGGGCATAATCATTTTCATGATAATAAAATAACATGGATGATCTGACAAAAATTCTTAAACCTTATTTTAAGAAGATTCGTGAAGCCCAAAGAGATATTGAATATTATTTGAATGAATATCCTATGATCCCTTTTGAAATTTCAGAAGAAGATATAGAGGCGTTAATTTGGTTACAGGAGAATATTGATACATGATTCAATTTCGTATTACACCTGAACGTTGGGTAATTACAAAACCTGACTATAGGCACGTATTTCCTTTCTGGCCTATGTAATGTCTAGTTCTTGCTCCCTTTTTAGCACTCCAAATTATTTTATCCCTACCCTATCTCCGAAAGATCCATATGATGCGGCAGATTTTGGGTATGATTTCACGCCCTTTATAACCTTGCCAGGAGATTACATTGCGTCTGTAAGTGGGGTATTTATCTCGCCTGCAACAACCCCGGCCCTAATATGCACTCAAAACGGCGTTGTTAGCGGCATCGCAAATACTTTAACCGCTGTGGGCATGACATTGGCATCTGGTTCCGCTGGCACGACATATACTGTTACAACTCAAATCGTCACTGAACAGGGTGAGTATTTCAGCCGGTCATTTTATTTACCAGTTTCTTCACGGTAATTTTATTCCACTGAATTTTCGGCATCTTGAATATGCCATACGCAGCGTTTAACAAATCCTAGAAACAGATTAAATGAATCTGGAATAGATGGCGTATGCATATCGCCATTCGGGGTTTCGTAAAGTGCCACGAAAGTTATCGCGCCTGCTCTAATCGCTTCTTCCGCCGTTGCGCGAATTTCGTCTGCGATTTTACATACGGGCGGTTCTTCATCGCCTTCTGAGGCATTATTACCGCGATTGATTGAAACTACTTTTGATTTTTCAGTCATT
>JAGWIG010000200.1 GCA_028873515.1 Pseudomonadota bacterium
GTTATCATTAAATCCTGATAATTTTCTGAGCTTTCCGAAGCCATAATGCCCATATCTTGATTTATTCCAGCCGTTCATCTTGTTAGGCTTGCAAAGTAAACATCCTGATCTTTGGTTTTTTGCTCGCTTTCTTTTATGATTCATTTTCCCCCGCAAACTTCCGGCAAAGATTTAATATAAGCCTGGGCCGCTCTCAGCTGTTCAACTAACTGATTGGCTTGCGTAAATCGTCCGTCAATAACCTTTGCATCTCTTTCAGAAAGCTCCCAGGTTCCGGTATTGGTTGCATTATCATTGCTGGTACTGGTGGGACTGCCGGGCAAGGAGCAGCCACGACTAGCGGCTTTGTCTCGCTGCATCCTTGCAGCAAGAAGAGCATCAGTAGTGCTGGCCAGGGCTTGATTAGCTTTTGTGTTTTCATCGTAAGTTTTTCCGATTATTTGCGCTGAAATTTCAGCGGTTTTTTTTGCATCTTCGACACGCTTGTTGGCATCATTTAGAGCCTGCTCTGTTTTGTCCCGCTGCTCAATTTTATAGGCGTCGAATTGGCGTTGTATGGTATGCTCCCCGGCCAAGTAAATCATGACGCACAAAAGCCCAAGCGCAAGCCAGGGGCCGATTGCTTTTATCAGTTCCCATATTGCGCTTAAGCCCATGTTAAACCCGCTTCAAAATCTCAAACAAAACAGCGGACGCGATAACCACGTCCGCGATCTTTATTAGCCAACTGTTACAAAGCCAGCTTGCTCGTCTGCGACGGACAAAAAACTTCCATCTGCCGCTTGTGCTGTGGCCGGGGCCGTGCCGTCTGCATTCAATTTAACAAAGTCACCGACAACGGCGGCGGCCGGCACTGCAACCATAACGGTTGTGCCGTCAGCAAGCGTGACAGAAGCGTTGATAGTGACCGGTTCGTGAACTGCGTCGATAGATACGAGTGTTTCTTCTGCTGATTTTGGGACTACTTTAATGATTGACATTTTTTTACTCTCTTTTATTGTGGTTTACTGATTTTGTGAATGTTTAGCCGCGATAATGCGATGGTTTAAAAACTGAAAAATGAAGTTGGTAATGAACGTCATGGTGCCAATTATAACACCCAATGCCGCTGCGTTATGATTCAGGAAAGGCAGCCAATGCGTAGAAATAAGCACTCCACTTATCGAATATGAAACATTGCTAATGATCTTGCATACATGCTCTGCGTATTTGTCCATGTTACACCTTGCAAAATAAATCAGCTTCTGCTTTACGGCGTTTAAGCAGCCCTGGTAAGCCATGATTGGTATATTTGCCAAACTGCTCATGAATCCAGGCTGAGTCATTCCACCGCGCCGGTGAGTCGCAAACATTGGTTATTGAGTCAAAATTAGCATGTTTATAAAATCCCGCGCCAAGGTTATAAGCAAAGCTGTAAAGTGCGCTTTTCTGGTTGTCGTTCATTTTGTCCCAATAAGGGATTTTTTCAAGCGCAGGGGTGCAAAGATTTTCGATATGATGGAATAAACAGTCAGTAGCCTCATCTTTTGAAATAATATCGCCTTTATTGACTGGACGACCATCTGGATAATGAGTTGTCCCAAAGCCAATTGTAGGTAATTTCCATCCAGTCACTGGATCAGGATAAGCATTTGCCTTGAACCCCTCGAATTGTTCGATAAGATCAATGGCGTCTAAGGGAATATTACTCATTTTCAAACTCCCATTTTGTCAAGTCAGTGCAATGATAGCCTTCAAATGGGCCATCTTCCAAAATACGGCCTCGCGGCATCCTGTGGCTTTCTGCGCGTTCAGCTAAAAACCATTTGCAGCCCAATTCTTTTACATCGCGAACTATTTTGTGAATGTCTTCTCTAGTCAATGAGCCTT
>JAGWIG010000021.1 GCA_028873515.1 Pseudomonadota bacterium
AATCATGACAGCGAAACGGCAGCCATTGCCTGGGCTATTCAGCAGTCACTATACAGGCGCGGGTTCCTGGACGTTGAAGGTTGCCAGGTGCCAACTCATGTTCTGGCCAGGAAGTTTCAAAAGGCCGAAATCACGCAGCAAGACATGCCAGATGAGATTCAATCTGACGAACCACTCATCCTGTCTGCAAAAACCTGCCCCCAATGCCATGGCACGAACATCGTCCGTCTTGATGGGTGTGATACGTGCATGGATTGTGGCCATAGCAAATGTGCTTAAACTATGTTTAGTGTTTGTATAAGCCTGTTTAATGCCGTTCCTTTCAAGGCTGGCATCAAATAGGGTGAAAATTACAACAACAGAGACAAGGGTGTTTTTAGGCTTTTCCTGACAGCCAGGGTTAACCAGATCACGCTCTGGTTTTTTATTTTATTTTCGTACTGTTAATCTTTATAGCTTCCATGCATCACGTGCCCCCACCATGAAATTCCACTCCTGGCTGATTTTCAGGTAAGTCAGCCACCATCAGTTCACGCTTTATCCTTTGCAGATCATCAAGCTCTGCACCATAAAGCATGTTTCTTGCATCCCCCAGGGCGGACTCAAGCAATGCGGCTGCCAATGCCATTGCATCCTGATCGAGTGTTCGGGAAAGAGCCTGTAAATCATAATTCAACTCTTTCGGCATCCTCACTTCCAGAGCGGTTGTATATGCACGTGGCAAAGCGTCCGGTCTGATGGTACCTGGATGGGACTGCAATCTGCGCATCAGGGTAGCAATATGCGTAGCTAATGAAATACTCGGTTTAGCTGGTTTTAGCTTGATTTTATTAATGAAATAATTTTCAAAGCTTAACTTGGCAAGATGGACCCATTTACCATCCTTAAGATCGAGGATGTTACGCAAAGGGATATGGGGCTCTGATAGAAGGGCAGCTCCGGATTCGGTCATATCGTTTATCCACTTCGCCCGTAATGGCACCGAATTAATCAGCCCTTCCCCGTTCATGGCTGCAACAATATTGCGCACGGCAACATCAACTTCATTTTGTATGGAATAAACTGAATCCGGAGCGCCGATGGGCAGGGGTGTCTGGGTTACGGATGGATGCGCACCACATACTCCCACTGCAAAGATATTAGGGTACAGGGGGCTACGCAGATACTCATCGGTTTTAACGAAACCGCGTTCATCGGACAATTCCGGATCTTCACGCAGAGCACGAATACCCCGGAACGCAGCCCAATAGGCAGAATAGGCAAAAGGAATTTCACTTGACTGGAGTTCCCTTCCCTGGTCATCGTATAAGGTGACATGAACAACACCCGGCTCAATTTTCTGGGTTTTAACGTTCGTCAGGCAGGTAATATTACATTCAGCAAGCGCCTGTTCAAGCAAATGACGGGTATCACTCTCAGCACCCAGCCCTAGATGTCCAACATAGGGCTCCGGAGTAAGGATAGTGATAGGAACCCGGTCACGAAGGTTGCGGCGACGAAGATCCGCATCCACAAGAAAAGCAAATTCATAAACGGGACCGAGAATAGATGAATTCTGTACGGCACCAATCACCAGTGCCCCTGGATTTTTCACAAACTGCAGATAATCATGGTAAGCCTTTAAGGCATCTTCAATATCCATCACCGAATGCACCACACCCCTGACAGGATCAAGCCCTTCGATTTCATCAAATGAGGCTTCCGGACCAGTTGCAAGAATCAGGTAATCATAAGCAAGCCTGCTTCCATCAACCAATTCAACCTGGTTATTCAAACCATCCACTTTTTTCAATGCCTTCGGGATAAAATCAATCTCGTGTTCACTCAGGTAAGGACCGATAGGAAACGCAATATCATTTCGATTACGCCACCCCATGGCGACCCATGGATTGGAAGGCACGAAATGAAAATAATCCCTGTCCGATATCACAGTCACCTTATCCTTTGGGCTCAGACGGTTTCTCATGGCATAGGCAGCAGGTACTCCAGCAATCCCTGCGCCAACTATAACGACGTGTGTCATGACGGTCTCCTTTGGAGTGACAGATTGCGATCATCATCAAACCCATACCAGATCCCGGCAACAGTATTGCAAAATGGTTGCCTTGTGACCTATTCTCACACATTTGAGGCTTGGTGAATTTTTCAGCGTCCCGCTTTTTGGTGATCCCTGAAATTTACAGACACCATGATATACCCCGTCTACTGCACAAGTGGCGTCTGCGCTCCATCAAGTTCAATTCCCTTAATATTGGCCTGCCCGACCAGTATCTTCAAATACTGCCTAAGGGCATGGACCCGAACCTGCTCTGTTAAATATTCGGAAAGCCGGTCCCTGATCACCTCCAGAGGCAATACATGACCCTGAACGCGACGCTCAACACGTACGATATGCAAACCGAAGCGGCTTTCAACCAATCTGGGTGCAATCTGCCCAGACTCAAGGCTGAAAATGACACGCTCAAACTCAGGCACAGTCTGCCCTTTTAACAGTTGCCCCAGGCTACCGCCAACTTCTGCCGAAGTACAGTTTGAGTAGGTGCGGGCCAGTTCAGGAAAAAGATCCGGTTGTGCCAGCACTTGCTGAAGGATTTCCTGCGCCTTTGCCCGAAGTATTTCCAGTGGTACGGCAGGTGTTACCTGGAACAGGATGTGGCTTGCTTCTACCAGATCTCCCACACGGAACTGTTCGATATTCTTTAGATAATAGGTTTCACACTCTTCATCAGTCATTACCGGGGTCTTGACTTCAAGTTCAATCAGGCGATCAATCAGTGCATCCTCAATTCTCGCTTCCGCCCCTCCGTCCATCGACACACCTTCCTGTAAAGGCTGCGAACCCGGCTCTGCCGCAAGCTTCTGGCGTGCTGCCTGCACCAGCACTTCCCGCATCACAAGCGCTTCGACTGCTGCTTTCAGTGGTATGGGTGCACTGGCGTGATGTGGCAATTCACGTTCCACAGCTTCATCAGTAATCTCAATATCATTAACGCTGATTCCCATTGCTCTTCTCCCTGCACGAACCGGTCAACTGCCATCCTGAATTATGGGTAAATCCTTTAGTCACGCTGCCTGACTATCTGGTAATTGCGTGTTAAATATCCTAACGCAGCGAAACCACTCCAGACATGAACCAGCCTGCTGAAGGGGAAGAGCAAAAACAGGGTCATGCCAAAAAACAGGTGGATTTTATATATCAATGGCACTGCCACCAGAAAAACCGCGGCCCCTGGGCGAAACGTTGCAATATGCTGGGCCCAGTTTGCCAGCAGCAACATTTCGCTCCCGTCTGGATGTTGTGCTGAAAACAGGATGGTAGTCAAACCTAGCAACAAGGTAACAAGTATCCATACCAGGATAATGATGTCCATCGGTTTGCTGGTCGCACGGATTCGGGGTTCAGTCAAGCGCCGGTGAAGCAAAAGCGTAATACCGGTCAAGCAGAGCAGCCCCGCAACCCCCCCTGTTGTCATGGCCAGGAGTTGTTTAGCCTCGACGGTAACACCCATGGATTCGTAGAGCCAGTGAGGAGTGAGCAAACCCACAGCATGCCCGAAAAACAGGAACAGGATGCCTGAATGGAACAGGTTACTGCCCCACCTTAACTGCCCCCGTTTCAATAGCTGGCTGGAATCACTCTTCCAGGTATATTGCTCACGGTCAAAACGAATCAGGCTTCCCAGGAAAAAGATGGCCAATGCCACATAAGGGTAGATCCCGAATAAAAGGTTATTCAAGTAAGTCATGGCCATTACTCTCCTTAAGAAGGGTTCAGGTTTTTTCCGCCTGAAACTGTAATCGGTTTACGGGATTCAGGCATGCGCACAGGCACTGTCTGCAGTTTAGGAACCATCAGGGGTTCGGTTCCATCCACTGACGGGCCGAAGTGGACAAGCGTCTCTTCCATCTCCCGCATTGGCACAGAGGGCAAGACTTGCGCTGCAATCGGCGATATCCCTTCCAGAACACTAAATACAGTGTGATATGGGCTGTTAGCAGCCTTCAGGTTACGCCCGATGAGAGCCAGCACATCAACCGCGTCACCCAGCATGCTAAGCGCATCCTGGTCCCGGAGCTGCGAGAGATACTCGAGAAATAACGGCACATAGTCCGGCAGTTCATCAGCATGCATATCCAGTCCATGTTGCCGGTATTCTTCAACCAGGTTGACCATAGCCGGCCCACGGTCACGGGATTCTCCATGAATATGCTCGAACAGGTGCAGCGAATTCGAAGGATTGCGATCAAACGTGCCGACATAAACCTGTTCTGACTCAAGTCTTGGCTGTGCGCGCAAAGCCTTGAACAAATCAGCAAGCTTGGTCCTGGCCGCTCCATTCCGGTCCTTTTCCTCTTCCAGCATTGTTTCCATGAGAGCCAGTTCATCCATCCATTCATCCTGTGGATAGCAAAGCAGCAGTGAAAGTACTTTGAATGTTTTCACAATCAGGCTCCTTCCACTGATTTTTTTCGCGATTTTGGCATAGACACAAAAATGGCTGAACCCTTTTTCTTGGTGCCAAACAGGCTGGCATCAGACACACCGTCTGAACATGCATTACCAAACGAAAACCCGCAACTGCCTTTCTCATTGAATGCATCGGCCACTTCTTCACGGTGTCCGCTTGGTATGACGAACCGATCTTCATAATTGGCAATGGCCATATAACGATACATTTCCTCAACCTGGGCTGCTGTCAAACCTACCTGATCCAGCACTTCGGTATTGGCTATTCCTTCAACCGACTGGCCACGCATATAGGCACGCATAGCCAGCATGCGATCCAGCGCAGTAATGATGGGGGCTTCCTTACCGGCAGTCAGCAGGTTAGCCAGGTATTTAACAGGAATGCGCAGTGAACGAGTATCCGGGATAATACCGTTCATGCCCATTGCGCCGCTTTCAGCCACAGACTGGATCGGCGAAAGTGGAGGGACATACCAGACCATAGGCAAGGTCCGGTATTCTGGATGCAGGGGAAATGCGATTTTCCAGTCGATGGCCATCTTATAGACCGGGGACAGGCGTGCGGATTCCAGCCAGGCTTCGGGGATGCCATCAAGACGGGCCTGCTCGATAACATCAGGGTCATCAGGGTCAAGAAACAGGCCCAATTGTGCCTCATACAGGTCCTGTTCATCACTGACGCTGGCCGCCTGCTTAATCTGGTCTGCATCATAGAGCAACACACCAAGATAGCGAATCCGGCCAACACAGGTTTCCGAGCAGACAGTCGGTTGGCCCGCCTCAATACGGGGGTAGCAGAAGATACATTTCTCAGCCTTGCCAGATTTCCAGTTGTAGTAAATCTTCTTGTAGGGGCAACCGCTGATGCACATGCGCCAGCCACGGCATTTGTCCTGATCCACCAGGACGATACCATCTTCTTCCCGCTTATAGATGGAACCAGATGGACAGGATGCAACGCAGGTTGGATTCAGGCAATGTTCACACAGTCTTGGCAGGTACATCATGAAGGTGTTTTCAAAAGTCGAATATATTTCCTTCTGCACCTCATCGAAACATTTGTCACGGCTGCGGGAAGAGAACTCGCCACCCAGGTCATCCTCCCAGTTTGGTCCCCATTCAATCTTGTCCATTTTTTTGCCGGTAATCACCGATACAGGACGAGCAGTCGGTGGGGTCTCTGACAGTTTCGCATCCTGCAAATGCTCATAATCAAAGGTAAAGGGTTCATAGTAGTCGTCAATCTCGGGCAGGTTCGGATTACCGAATATATTCGCCAGGATGCGCCATCTGGCGCCTTGGCGCGGCTCAATCCGACCCTTCCGGTTACGCTTCCAGCCGCCATTCCAGATATCCTGGTTTTCCCACTGCTTCGGATAACCGATACCGGGCTTGGTTTCCACGTTATTAAACCAGGCATATTCCATGCCATCCCGGGAAGTCCACACGTTTTTACACGTGACAGAACAGGTATGGCAGCCAATACATTTATCCAGATTCAGCACCATGGCTATTTGGGCACGGATTTTCATATTGTGGCCTCCTTGCTTTCATCCAGCGGGTTTTCCATCCAGTTCACGTTTTTCATTTTTCGCAAAATCACGTATTCATCCCGGTTAGAACCCACAGTGCCGTAATAATTGAAGCCATAGGAGAGTTGCGCATATCCGCCAATCATGTGAGTCGGCTTAATCACCGTACGCGTCACGCTGTTATGGATACCTCCTCGATATCCACTCGTTTCCGCACCCGGCACATTGATGATTTTTTCCTGGGCATGGTACATCAGCGCCATGCCCCGGGGCACCCGCTGGCTGACTACCGCCCGTGCCGTGAGCGCACCATTCACGTTATAGACTTCGATCCAGTCGTTATCCACAATTCCGGCTTCCCTGGCTTCCGGTTCGGAAATCCAGACATGAGGTCCGCCACGGGATAACGTCAGCATTCGCAGGTTATCTGTATACGTACTATGAATACCCCATTTCTGATGCGGGGTGATCCAGTTCAGAATAAGCTGCCTGTTGCCATTACCCATCTTTTCGAGCACCGGCTTGACAGTCTTGGTATCAATAGGAGGTTTGTATACGCATAATCCTTCACCGAAATCCAGCATCCATTTATGATCCTGATAGAACTGCTGCCGACCGGTAAGGGTACGCCAGGGAATCAATTCATGAACATTGGTATAACACGCGTTGTAACTCACATGCTCCGATTCCAGGCCACTCCAGGTAGGTGAAGAAATAATCTTCCGGGGCTGTGCCTGAATATCGCGAAAACGGATCTTGTCATCTTCCCTTGGTAAAGCCAGATGGGTATGATCCCGCCCAGTAATCCGGGACAACGCTTCCCACGCCTTGACCGCCACCTGCCCATTGGTTTCAGGTGCAAGCATCAGGATCATTTCACAGGCATCGATAGCAGAGTCAAGGCGTGGCAAGCCCTTGCTGATCCCTTCTTCCTGTTCGGTATGATTTAACTCGGCAAGTTGCTGCACTTCGTTTTCCGTATTCCAGGATATGCCCTTGCCACCATTACCAACTTTAACCAGAAGCGGTCCCACCGAGGTGAATTTCTTGTAGATATCCGCATAATCACGAGTGACAACTGTCATGTTGGGCATGGTCTTGCCTGGGATAGCCTCGCATTCACCCTTTTTCCAGTCCTTGACCCCGATTGCCTGTCCCAGTTCCCCGGGTGTATCGTGCATCATGGGAGTCAACACCAGATCGTTCTGTATGCCAAGGTGGATGGCAGCCAGTTCACTGAACTTCCTTGCAATGGTTTTATATATTTCCCAGTCGGACCTGCTTTGCCACAATGGCTGAACTGCCTCGGATAATGGATGAATGAAAGGATGCATATCCGAAGTATTCAAATCGTCCTTCTCATACCATGTGGCGGTCGGGAGTACAATATCGGAATACAGGCAGGTAGTAGACATGCGAAAATCCAGGGTCACCAGCAAGTCAAGTTTTCCTTCGGCTCCCTTGTCATGCCAGACTACCTCTTTGGGTCTGGCTTCGCCCAATTTCCCCAGATCAAGACCAAACACTGCATTCTGCGTACCCAGCAGATACTTCAAAAAGTACTCATGGCCCTTGCCGCTGGATCCTAGAATATTTGAGCGCCACACAAACATGTTGCGCGGAAAATTCCTTGGATTGTCCGGATCTTCACAGGACATCTTCAAGATGCCGTTCTTAAGCTGCTCCGTAGCATATTTGACTGGATCCATACCCGCAGCCTGCGCGGCACCAGCAACATCAATCGGGTTGGTTTGCAACTGGGGTGCTGATGGCAGCCACCCCATGCGTTCAGATTTCACATTAAAATCAATCAGGCTATAATCTGCTGCGCTGGCATCCCCGGTGGGTGACAGGATTTCATGAGTATCGAGTTTCTCATGGCGCCACTGACTGGTATGTGCATAAAAAAATGAGGTGCCATTCATCTGCCGGGATGGACGATGCCAATCGAGTGCAAAGGCCAGGGGGGTCCAGCCAGTCTGTGGACGAAGTTTTTCCTGTCCGACATAGTGCGCCCAGCCTCCACCGGACTGCCCGACACACCCGCACATCATCAGCATGTTGATGATGCCGCGGTAAATCATGTCCATGTTATACCAGTGATTCAGCCCTGCACCCACAATTACCATGGATTTTCCATGTGTCTTATTCGCATTGTCAGCAAATTCACGGGCTACAGTAATAATATCAGCGCGTTTAACATGCGTATGTCTTTCTCCCCAGGCCGGGGTATAGGGCGTTTTGTCATCATCATAGCTTGAAGCAACATTGCCCCCTCCCAACCCACGATCCAGACTATAATTGGCAAGCATCAGGTCATAAACAGTCGCTACCCTGATTTCGGCTTCCTGAATCCGGAGGAACTTGATCGGTACATTGCGCACTTGCACATCACTCGCGTCAGTACCACCAAAATAAGGAAAACCAATGCCGGCTACGCCATCGCTGATACCCATAAGGCTAAGCCTTGGCTTGATCTCCTGACCCGAACTGGCATCATGCATTTCGAGATTCCACATACCGCTTTGGCCCCAGCGGAACCCAATTGATCCATTTGGCGCAACCAGATAGCCAGTGTTTTCATCAATCACAATGGTTTTCCAGTCGGGGTTATTCTCCTGTCCAAGCCTGCCATCCAGGTCAGAAGCACGAAGAAACCTGTCAGGCACCAGGATACCGTCATGCTCTTTGAGCATCACCAGCATCGGCATATCGGTAAACTGGCGGCAATAGCCGTCGAAATACTCACTTTTTTTGTCCAGATGAAACTCTTTAAGGATGACATGCCCCATAGCCATGGCCAGAGCTGCGTCTGTTCCCTGGGTAGGAGCCAGCCAGATATCGCCAAATTTCACCATCTCGCCATAGTCGCTGGAAATCGCAACTGTTTTTGTACCCTTATATCGTACCTCGGTATAAAAATGGGCGTCGGGAGTACGCGTCTGCGGAATATTGGAACCCCAGACCATAAGATAGGTCGAATTGTACCAATCGGCAGACTCAGGCACATCCGTCTGTTCACCCCATACCTGAGGCGATGCCGGTGGCAGATCACAGTACCAGTCATAAAACGACAGGGGGACGCCGCCAATAAGCGACAGGTAGCGTGAACCCGCTGCATAGCTCACCATAGACATCGCAGGAATCGGTGAAAACCCGACAATACGATCAGGGCCATAATCCTTAATGGTCATGACATTGGCGGCAGCAATCATTTCTGTAACCTCATCCCACCCGGCCCGCACAAATCCTCCCTGGCCCCGTACAGACTTATATTTTTTTGCAGTCTCCGGATTCTGGCTGACGGCCCGCCAGGCTTCCACCGGCCCCATGGTTTGACGCGCCTCACGCCACAACTCCACCAGACGGCCCCGAACCAGGGGATACTTGACGCGCTGTGCGCTATACACATACCAGGAATAACTTGCACCACGGGGGCAGCCACGCGGCTCATGATTAGGCAAATCCGGGCGGGTTCGGGGATAATCAGTCTGCTGGGTTTCCCAG
This sequence comes from Pseudomonadota bacterium, assembly GCA_028873515.1. Classification (GTDB taxonomy): domain Bacteria; phylum Pseudomonadota; class Gammaproteobacteria; order Burkholderiales; family REEB80; genus REEB80. The sequence goes on from JAGWIG010000021.1 coordinate 9,508, forward strand.
GTGATAAGCCCATTCTTGACATAAATTTTCCAGCTGCATGAACCGGTACAGTTCACCCCATGTGTCGATCGGACAATCTTGTCCTGCTGCCAGCGGCTACGGTAGGCATTTTCCCAAGATCGATCTTCATGGGTTAGCACACCATGGTTACCGGCAAATTTTTCCTGATTTTTTTTAAAGAACATCAATCGATCCAGAAAGTGGCTCATTCCTGCTCCAGTAAATACGGGTATCTTGATAAAGGATTGGTCATTAGACATATCGTTATACGATTTATTTTGCCAATGCTAGCATTGCCAGCCAAATCTGTTTTGATATATATCAAGAATTATTAATCTTCTTGAAAAACATAAAAAAATCTTTGATATTCTTCTAATTAACAGGAATATGCAGCAAAATAAACGTAATATCCTGCAGTAGAATCCTGTAAACCCGGATCTAGACTCTTTCAGATCAGGCCAGGACCAACCAATCAGGAATGACGTGTTATCCAGGGCAATACATCCGGATCAGCCTATGCAGGGCAGACAAGAACTGCCTGTCATGTCAAACCACAAATCCGGATAGAACTGGCCCTTTCAGATGGATCACATCCGGTCAGTTTCACGATAAAGCCGGGACATGCCAATCTTCAGGGCAAGAAAAGCAAGATAGGCAAAGGGGAGCTATTCTGTTCATGTGCTCCCTGTCTCAATCATGAAGAATATCCACCTCACTTCATCTGGGCACGGAACCGGCCCGTTAGCCCAAGATGGGCTGCAATGTTGCCAATAAACCCGATAAAGGTGCCCAGCCAAGCAAATAGGGCCACATAAACAAAATATCTGGGGATAACAAGCAAAAAGGGTAAATTCAAAACCCGGGCGAGCTCGTAAGTGCAAACGGTATACATGCCAAGAGGGAACACGCCCCCCCAGTACAGGGGATCGTAAGTAAGGGAAAAACGCCGATAAACATAACGCCAGAATCCGAGGATAACAAGCATCGGGATCCACCATGTCGCCGTCGCCCAGAATAAGAGGGTGAATCCCTTGATAAACGGTATCAGGTCTTTCATAAAGGCAATCTGGCCGGAATTTTCAACTAAAACCGTTCCTGCCAGGGTGGAAATAGCCATCGCACCCATGTTAATCCAGTAAGGTGGCGTCAGATCAGAAGGTTCCAGCTGAAAAAACATATACCGGTAAAAAATCAGCGAAATAATCCATATATAGAGCATGCCACCACCTAACCACATCACCAGCGAAAAAAATACCATCATGGTCTGGTAATGAGATGAGAAAACAGCAAGCCTTCCGCTTAGGATAGCCACAGACTGGGCAGCCACCACCGTCACCAGCCAGCCACCATTAATTCCCGCACCTAAGGAGGGCTTGATTTGCTTGATGGTAAGATTGGTAAAAATCGCGTAGGTTAACAATATCCATAAGGCCAGTGAGCCATACCACATGTAATAGGCCAAATTTACATTACCCAGGATAACCAGGAACTGGGATCCTAGAATGCCTGTGGCTGCTATCATGGTGAAAAAACCGACCCCCCGGCTATGGTCAGTAAAATCTGAAATCAATGCATGTGGGCAATAAACCAGTCTTATCAAGGTCAGCAGCCACAATGCCCCATAGAAAATCAGGTTTAACAGGAACAAACCACTGGCAATAACACGAAACAGAAACAGTTGGGAAGCCATGGAAACAATACCGGTTGCCATGACCATTGCAAAACAGGCAGGATGTAGCTTGCCGATATAATAATCTGCCAATCCAGTCATTCTCCCTTTCTCGGTAAACATAAAAACTTCCTCTTCATATCTGTTTTAAAGATGTTTTTTTAATGAATTAAATTCAATGAAGTTTTCCACCATGCGTCTCAATCTATCCGAATCTGGATTCTAGTCGACAAAAAAGATATTTGGTTGATTTAAATCAACCATTATTCCTAAACCTATTTTTTTATAAGCCCACCAATAAAACCATATATTATGAATATTAAATACATGTTACTAATGGATTTTGCTTCGAAACAGACTGAAATTACACTACACTTTTATTCTAAAAAAACCTGATAACAGGATTGGAACACAAACCGGGTCTCTGGCTTAAAAGATTTACGGCCTCAGTCAGGCTTATTCGATCCAGCCTGTCCATCGAGGTTTTCTAGTGAAGGGCACCGGACAGGATTTGAACGGGATAAATATCCGAATGCTGGCTTTCTGCTTGAGACTCTTAGTAGAACAATTATTTAATCTAGACAAGCTGAGCTCGCACACAACGATGTTCCAGCTCTACCAGGTGGGGTAAAAGTTCAGAATTTTTTAAGACGTGAAAAATAAAACGCGGAACATCAACATCAGTTGTTTGTGCCATGAAAGGCTCTCCCCAGAAGCTAAGAAGTGCTTCCGTTCCCCCGCTCAACTGGCTATCGGCAAGAATGAAAGAAACAGACTTGCTCAATCCGCACCAGCGAGGCTCCCTGACCTTGGCAAAACCTGTGCAGCCAGCCAATTTTGGCTGTATAACCCCTAACCACAAATCCTTCTGGCTTTCATCAAGGACAAACTGAATTGAAGTCACCATCGGATTATCCACAGCAGGTCGAAGCAGAGCCTCAAACAGCGGCTTGGGCTCATACATGGACAGACAAAGATTAAACCAGATTGTCTCCCCGCTCATATGCCGGCAAAACTGTTCATTCACAGATCGCAGTTGACGGGGCCCAATCAGAATCACATCCGGATGTTTGAAAGCAGACGCAATACTGCTAACCGCATCTGCCGTGCGATTAACCTGTTCAGCAGTTGTTTCATTGTCTTTCTTGTGACGCATGAAGTTAATAAACAGGAGCGCCATAAGTACAAGCAAAATAGGCAAAATGACATGATCATTCACCAGACGCAAAAGATCGAGGACAATCGCCACGACAGCCGCCACAATTCCTGCAATCGCATCCCACTCATAGCTAAAAAATCGTTTTGTTTTCATCTAATGCCCAATGACAGGATTAAGGGGTGCCAATGTGGATCGTTAATACTAAAAAACGTATAAAAAAAGATGTTATCGTGAGCAGGTCGCCCTAGCGTTACTGAATAACTGGAACACATCTGACAAGCCCTGAAGAATTGCAGCAAACCCTGGAATCTCAAATTCCGGCACAAAAGGCCTGATCAATCAATCCATGATCCGTCTGGCAACCATGGCTGCTCCGAGTTCCCGCAGCTGCTCTTCAGACAGGTACTTTCTGGCAAATGGAAAAATCCGTGATTCCTCCTGGATAAGGTGATGGTCATATTTCCCGCATAGGCGGCTCACTTCTGCAGATTTCAGTATCATGCCCTTCCCTTCACTGATCTTCTGAAGTTTATCCCGCATTTCCATCCAGAGTCTGTCCAGATCCCTGTGATCTTTCATCAGCAGGTCAATTTCAAGCGTTATGCGTATATCCAGTCTTTTTTCTGTCTCTGCCAGCATGGGGAAAAGATTCACTTCTTCATCCGCATGATGATCCCGACCCGAGGTATCAAAATAATGCATCACCCTTCCTGCCGCTTGCCGTGCCTCATCATCAGAACCAAAAAATTCAAGGTGAACCACGAGTTTTTCCAGAATAGAGCAGTACGCCCTGATACGTTCATGGCAGGCTTCCAGCATCTCAATGGGCTCATTGAAAGAAGGAGCTGGCGCTAAAAAGAAATCATTCATGATGACACTTTACCTTAGAATTTTCCGTCCAGCTTGAAATATGGATCAACTGTACGCAAAAAAGCTTCAAATCCTGACCCTTTTTCCTGATCCTGTTAAAAGGGGTAACAAAAAACCCCTACGTCCTGCAGAACTACGAGACAGGCAACAGCCTGGTCCAATGCAGTTTAAAGCCCTGCAAGTACTCGATGCTTCAATCATATATCCCGGAATCCATCCCTACCAGAGATTAGGCACTCAATCCAACTTTTTCCCTGATTTCCCTAAGAAACCGGTTCCTTTTGATCCCTGGCATCCGGTCCAACACAGGATAAATTTCCATGGCCTCCCTTGCGTTATGCAAATCCAGCAATTTGGTCAATGAATCAGCCAGATCGACAAATTCGGCGTGCTCATCTGCATCAGCGAATATTTTAAGCTGCTTCAGCAGATACCCGATTTGCCGGTGCTCAAAACACATGGAGAAAACCGGATCTGCAACCCACTTTCTATTTTCTTCACATACTGGAAAAAGAATCTCCTCTTCCGCTTCAATATGCAAATGCAGAGCCCGGATCATGACAGCAAGAATTGCCCTGGCCTCATTCCAGGAATCCATTGCAACTACTTTCTGCACTTTGCTCCAGAGATTAAGGATATACTGCTGATCCATACACAGATATTCATAAATAGAAGTCATGATAGCTTGCTCCACTCCATTACATTCCAGTAAACAGGAAATGCCGCCAACATCTTTTTTAAACCCAGCCATACGATTCCAGCACTTTTTTTAAATTTCATCAATAAATCAAATGCCTACGAAAAGAATTTTTCATCAGCACAAATAATTCAGCTGAAATCACCCCATTTAAGATGTATTTAAAATACATCTTAATGATTATAGTCGCTGATGTCAAAATCCCTGTTTTTTTAGGCACTTTATAAGCCGGTCAATCCAGGGGGAAAAGGCAGCCGGCATCGTGATTCCTGTCTTTTCCTCGCGATTTCCGACAGCCGCACCCCAAATCACCAGACAGCCGACTGCAGGAATGCATATGATGCCTGCACAACACCATTTCCTTCTTCATAAAGAAAAGAGGCGCACAAACTGCTAAACCAGCTAAGTTTTATTTACGGAAACGATAAATAATTGACCAAGGTCAAGGAAGTATGTCAGGTACGGAACTGATAATTGCAATTGGATGTAACCTAGACCCGGCAGGGGTCAGGGATGGGTATTTCCGGGACAGAACCATGCAGAACCCGTCAGAAGGAATCCAGCTAAACCATTCCGACTGCACATAGTCTAGCATGCTCCCCGATTGATTTTCATTAATTATTAATTGATAGATTGCCAAATTGAACAGGAGAGTCAGCATGGGTGCCGTGTCAAATAACCAGGTGGGCGCGACGGTGGAAGAGTTTCAAAGCAGATCAACGGATCTGACAGACGGCTTCCACCTCTTGATGGATGCACTGGAACTAAACGGCATTACCAACATCTATGGCCTGCTCGGTATCCCGGTCACGGAAATCGGTCGCCTGTGGCAGGCCCGTGGCAACAATTTCTTCAGTTTCCGCAATGAGCAAAATGCCGGGTATGCTGCCTCCGTCGCTGGATTTCTGACCCGCAAACCTGGCATTTGCCTGACCGTATCCGCCCCTGGCTTCCTGAATGGCCTGAGCGCCCTGTCCAATGCCACCACCAACTGCTTCCCGATGATCCTTATCAGCGGTTCAAGCGAACGCGAGATTGTCGACCTTCAGCAGGGCGATTACGAGGAAATGGATCAGTTGAACATCGCACGTCCTTTCTGCAAGGCCTCCTTCCGTGTCAATCGGCTGCAAGACATCGGAATAGCAGTTGTCCGTGCGGTGCGCACCGCTCTCTCCGGCCGTCCAGGCGGGGTCTATCTTGACATTCCGGCTCGGCTGCTCGCCCAGACCCTTCCTGCCGAAGAAGGTAAAAAATCGCTGTTTGCCCCTGTAGATCCTGCTCCGGCACAGCTACCTTCCCCAGAGGCCGTAGCCCGTGCCGTTGAAGTAATAAAAGGAGCCAAGAAACCACTCATCCTGTTAGGCAAAGGGGCTTCGTATGCTCAATGCGATGCGGATATCAAGGCTTTGATTGAAGAAACCGGCATCCCTTTCACACCCATGTCGATGGCCAAAGGCGTGGTATCCGATACCCACCCCCAGTGTGGAGCCGCTGCCCGTTCCATGGTGCTTCAGGAATCCGATGTGGTCATACTTGTCGGTGCCCGTCTCAACTGGCTGCTTGCTCATGGCAAAGGCAAAACCTGGGGCAATACCACGAAAAAATTCGTGCAGATCGACATCCAGGCCAATGAGATTGACAGCAACGTACCGATTACCGCTCCCCTGGTAGGCGATATCGGCTCCTGCGTCAACGCGCTCCGTGTTGCCCTGAAAGGCATGGCCAAGCCAGCTGAATGGTTGAAGGCTGTGTCCGAAAAAGCCTCCGCCAGCCGCGCCAAACTGGCTGTCAAGCTCTCTACCCCGACTCCAATGATGAACTACTTCAATTCGCTCGGGGCCATTCGCGACGTGCTGAAAGCACACCCGGACACCATGGTGGTAAATGAAGGTGCCAATGCCCTGGACAATGCACGGATGATCATTGATCAATACCTGCCACGCCATCGTGTTGATACGGGCACATGGGGAGTCATGGGAATCGGCATGGGCTCAGCCGTTGCTGCAGCAGTAGAAACCGGCAAACGGGTTGTAGCTATTAGTGGCGACAGTGCTTTCGGCTTCAGCGGCATGGAAATCGAAACCATTACACGGTACAACCTGCCCGTAACAGTCATCGTCATGAATAACGGAGGAGTCTATCGGGGTGACGAAATCAGCCCGAAACACCAGATTTCCTGCATGCAGTTCAACCCGAATACCCGCCACGATCTGCTGATGCAGGCTGTTGGTGGAATCGGAGTCCGTGTCACGACTCCGGAAGAACTGGCCAAGGCACTTGAAACCTCCCTGGCATCCGGCAAACCAACCCTGATCGAGGCTATCATTGATCCCGCTGCGGGTGTCGAATCTGGCCGGATTGGTAATCTCAACGTAGTTAGCCAGATTGGAAAAAATAAGGCTTGAGCTAATCCTGTCCGCAGAACAGGTATGGAAGCAGCCGGATAAAAGTGCCCAGGTGGGTCCCCTCACCGGAACAACTGCCCAAACAGGACCGGGAGGTCGCCATTTCAGCGGCTTCCCGTTTTGCTGTACCTTTTCGGGATCCCGTTTCAAATTGCCTCTTCAGCCGAATGGTTGAAGTATCCCAAAACATGTTCAAAAGCCAGACCCAGGTATTCATAAATCGCAATCCGTGAAACCATGAGACTATCACTTTCCGGGAAATAACGGTCAAGCGGGCTTGCAGATACGCTACCCAGAAATCCCGTCGGAGCGGCAATGGGGCGCATGCCTCTTTGCCGGAACAGGGCCATGGCCCGAGGCATATGCACAGCTGAAGTTACCAGTATGAATGGGGCACTGCCGACAATGGGATAGACATTGCGGGCTTCATCAGCTGTATCAAGGGATTGATCCTCAATTTTCAGGGTATCAGGCTGAGCTCCAAGCTCAATGGCGGCCTTTGCAAGTATCGGGGCTTCGGCTTCGCCAGATAAGGGGCTCCCTCCTGAAAGCAGAAGATGGCAGCCTGGCAAGACATGCTGCAAACGCAGCCCCTCCGTCAGCCTGGTGATACTGGTGCCATTTAACAGTTGAAGGGCAGGCACGCCAAATCGTTTGGAATGGCCATTACCCAGCACGACTATCCATTTTGGCGGGTGAGCGGCCAACGCTTCAAGACGTACGCCAGTCAGGGAAGGGTACTGCATCTCCAGTGGCCTTATTAGCGCATTGGAAACTGGCTCCAGACTCAAGGCACAGAGTCCGATAAGGCCTGTGGCCAGACAGATCCGTGAAAAACACCGAAGCGCTCTCCAGCCGGTAAGAAGCCCTAATCCCGCCACAGCCAGCAACAAGGGCAGGGGCATTAAAAAATGCCCCGCTAATTTCTTCAGGAAAAATAATACGCCACCATGCATTTCTGACTCCTTTACGTGCCACTTGCGTCAAACACCCTCGCACCAGTAGACTGTATGCGCATCAACCTGGATTACGAGTATTATCGTATCATGGCTTGGCCCAAGACCCCCGTTACTGTGGAAACCACAATATCTGCTATGCCTCTAAAACCTGATCTTCGCTGAGTCAAAACATTTCATGAATCCATACGGAAAATTGAACAAACCTCTTTTCTGGCGTGCGCTCTGGCAGCTAACCATACCCTACTGGCGTTCCGGAGAAAAATGGTTTGCGCGAGGAATGCTTGCCTTCATCGTTGGCATGAACCTCGCCATTGTCTATGTCAATGTGCTCCTGAACGACTGGAACAATGATTTCTACAATGCCCTGCAGGCTCACAACAAAACCGCTTTTTTTGCAGCACTCTGGAAATTCTGCTGGCTTGCCCTCGCCTATATTGTCCTGGCCGTTTATTCAAACTATTTCAGCCAGATGCTACAAATCCGCTGGCGGCGATGGCTCACAACCGATTACCTTGACAACTGGATGCGACGCCAGACCTACTACCACCTGACCCTGACTTCCAATACAGACAACCCGGACCAACGGATTAGCCAGGATCTTTCAAGCTTTGCAAACTCGACGCTTTCCCTGAGTCTGGGCCTGCTTTCCTCGGTTGTTACCCTTTTTTCCTTCCTGGCCATTTTATGGCGACTTTCCGGGCTATTAACTATCCCACTGGGCGCTGCTGGAATTTACGTCATCAGCGGCTATATGGTCTGGTTTGCCATAGGTTACGCTATAATCGGCAGCTTTTTTACCCATCTCATTGGTCGCCCGCTCATATCGATGAATTTCCAGCAGCAGCGATTTGAGGCGAATTTCCGTTTTGGGTTGGTACGACTGCGTGAACAGGCCGAAAGTATTGCCCTTTATCGGGGAGAACACCAGGAACGTTCATTGTTCGGACGACTCTTCGCAGACGTGTTTGGCAATTACTGGCAAATCATGCGCCAGCAGAAAAAGCTCACCTGGTTCACATCAGGCTATAACCAGATAGCCATTATTTTTCCTTTTCTTGTGGTGGCACCACGATATTTTACTGGAGCCATCAAACTTGGCGGACTGATGCAAACAGCCATGGCATTTGGTCAGGTTCAAGGATCCCTGTCCTATCTCGTCAACAGTTATTCAGATATCGCCCAATGGCGTTCAGTCGTAGATCGTCTGATTGGTTTTACCCAGGCAATGGAAACTGCAAGACTAGGTGAGGTGACAACAGTCCAGCGCTCAAACAATTCAGGAGTACACATCCATGAACTAAAGCTCTGCCTCCCTGATGGCAGGGTATTGCTCGATCAGTTAAGCCTCAAGCTAGGCAAGGGAGACACCCTGTTGATATCTGGCCCCTCAGGAAGTGGCAAAAGCACCCTTCTTCGTGCACTTGCAGGTATCTGGCCCCATGCGAAGGGCCATATCGAGCTTGATGCTGATGCGACCATTCTGTTCCTGCCACAGAAACCCTATCTTCCGCTTGGCAGTCTCAAGGCAGCCCTTTATTACCCCCTGCCTGTCGCTGATGAAGATGAGGAACTCAAATCGGAACTCGCATTATGTGAACTGGAGCATCTAGTCCCGATGCTGGATGTCACAGACAACTGGTCCATCAAGCTTTCGCCGGGTGAGCAGCAGCGTATGGCTTTCCTGCGATTATTTCTGGTCAAACCGGATATCGCTTTTCTGGATGAAGCCAGTTCGGCACTTGATGAGAAACTGGAAGCAAAGCTTTATGACCGGGTCAGGGAAAAATTACCCAACCTCATCCTGGTCAGTATTGGCCATAGAAGCACCCTTTCTGCATGGCATGAATTGCGCCTGGAACTTGATGGGCACGGTGGCTGGTCACTTCTTGGTGTTAATGGAGATAAAGTCGAACCACAAATCGGCATCGGCAATGCCTGACTACAGAGGCGGAAACCACACGCTTACTCTTAAACCTCCCATTGCTGAATCGCCAAGGGTAATGCAGGCGTGATGATCCTCACAGATGTTTTTGACGATGGCTAACCCCAACCCACTCCCGGTCACGCTACTACCCAAACACCGGTAAAACCGGTCAAACACCCTTTCCCGCTCCGTCTCAGGTATTCCTGGACCAGAATCTGCAACCCACAGAAGCACCCCATTCCGATCGCCTTGAGAAACACCTGCCTCGACCTTGCCATCCTTTGGGGTATAACGGATCGCATTATCCAGAAGATTGTTGAGCAGTACCAGAATACTTTCCTCATCGGCAAGAATGGGCAAGGGAAGAACTTCACCCCTGGTCATTTCAATACCCTTGGCATCCGCAAGAGGGGCAAGATCGGTCATACACCTGTGTAAAAGTTTCCCAAGCCCGATAGACGTTTTAGCCTGCCGGGACCGCATTTTTGGATCCAGCCTTGACAGAGTCAGAAGCTGCTGCACCAGATGGGCGGAACGACGGATGCCACCTTTGAGCTGGGTCAGGGCCTGACGACGCTCCCTGTCATCCGTCGCCCGCTCAACAATTTGAGCCTGCAACTGTACCGCAGCCAGAGGGGTGCGCAATTCATGGGCAGCATCTGCAGTAAACCTGCGCTGCGTTTCCAGCGCCTCCCCCAGCCGTTTCAACAAATCATTCAACGCTTCGACCATGGGCCTGATTTCCTGGGGAAGGTCCACTTCAGGCAACGGATCCAGGACATATGAATCCCGTATTTTAAGTGAACGGGTAATTTTGGCCAACGGCTGCATCCCTTTACCCACTGCAATCCAGATAAGAACCGCAAGAACAGGGATAAGCCCCAGAAGCTGCCAGGCAATCTGCATGGCCATATCTGCTGCAAGCTCTTCACGGGCGCTGATGGCCTGGGCTACTTCCACCCTTCGATAGTGATTCCGGGTCACATATATCCGGTAACGGGTCTTACCGATAGGCATTTCGCTATAACCGGATGGCAAACCCTGGGGAAGAGGAAGTGCCGGGCGCGAAGCATAAAGCAGGCGTCCCTTCACAGTACGGACCTCAGCGATAATATCATCATCCCTGTCAGCGCTTGGGCCGGTATTTTCCCCTTCCAGCACATTAGGCCGCGGCTCATGCAGCAGAAGTATTGCAACCTGCTTGAGCTGATAATCAAACAGATCATCAATCTGGTGATCAGCACGAATACCGGTCGCAACAGTCGCAATCCCGACGGCTACAACCAGGGCAGATAAAAGCCATAACAGTAATCGATTGCGTATGGAAGTCAAACCAGGCTCAACATGTATCCGACCCCGCGCACATTCCGGATGACCTTTTGGCCAAGTTTACGGCGCAGATTATGAATATGCACTTCAATGGCATTACTGCCTACCTCTTCCCCCCAGCCATACACACGACTCTCCAGCTGTTCTCGAGACAATACGGCGCCAGGTCGCTCAAGCAGTACCTCAAGCACCCCGATTTCCCTGGCAGACAGGACCACGGCCGCCCCCTTGTAGCTGACTTCGCGCGTTACCGGATTAAAAACCAGCTCGCCCACCCTGATATCGCTCTCGGTACGTCCAGCCTGACGGCGGAACAGTGCGCGAATACGTGCTGAAAGCTCATCCAGATCAAAGGGCTTCACCAGATAATCATCAGCACCGCCATCCAGACCCTGCACCCGTTCACTAATGGCATCATGGGCAGTAAGGATAATTATGGGAACATGATTGCCCTGCCGACGCCACGTGGACAGGAGTTCGAGGCCGGATTTTTTCGGCAGCCCCAGATCCAGCAGTACCATGGCATAAGTTTCAGTTTCCATGGCCAGTTCTGCTGCACGGCCATCCTGTACCCAGTCTATCGTGAACCCATCCTGGCGCAGCCCAAGGCGTACGCTCTCCCCTATCATCAGATCGTCTTCAACCAGCAAGATACGCATGATTCACACTCTCTCACTTACCATCCTTAACGGATGGCTCCAACCCGTTTTATGGAGCCCGGCTTGTTCACGCACGGGTGTTGCCTGCTTTTTTATCGAGGACCGTCATGTGTAACGAAAACCCCAATTTTATGGAAAGCCTGGGCCAGTTATCAATCCCTGTGAATGATTAAAAAATCAACTCCGCCACAACCTTCGCATCGAATAGGGTATTACTGACCCCTACCCCTTTTCAATCACGAAAAATCTGATGATGGGCCATCCTGCTTCTAACTGCATTCCAATCCAGAAGACAAAACCAATCGTAAAAAGAGCTTCCAGAAACATCATGAAAGTCTGCCCCCATAAAGGCAGGACCCTGAGGCTTCGGACAAAATTCCACCCGTCAAAAGGGGGCAAAGGGAGGAGGTTGAGACAGCCAAGCAGCATATTTATTGCGATGAAGCCCTGAATCTGCCTCTGATCACTGGAACTACCCAGATGTTTACCCAGAATCAGGGTGAAAAATATTGCACAAAGAAAATTGGCAACAGGGCCTGAAAGGGAAAGGAATAGTAAACCGAATCTGCCCAGATGGCTGGAATCACCCGCATCAATGACCGCCTGTCCTCCAAGGGGTAAAAGATGAATATCCCATTTACCCAGTCTAAAAAGCCGCAAGCCTACGCCAAACACAAAATTCCGTGGAGACAGCCGATACCAGGACAGAGCCGATGCATGGCCCATTTCATGCACCAGAAGCGCTACAAAAAGCAGCATCAGCATTTGTGCCCATTGCCATTCTACCATGTGGGCCAACCCCTTCTTCCCTTTTCCAGGAACATGACCAAATGGGGATATTATGCCTGACTCAAAAAAGTTGACATAGCATTCGGCACTTAAAACTGCCTCAAGCCCGATTCGCCTGGCTATTTCTCTCCCCATCCCAGTAAAAGCCGATTTCAGTCAGCAGGTAAACCTGCTTAGTACAGAATGAAAAAGAGGGAGATCCACATCTGGGATCGTTCCCCCTTTTTACTTTGCTCTCATCCGGTTTAACGGCCCCTGATTTCAGAAGCCAGGAATAGAAGCTGCCTAATCATGGCCTGGTTTCAATACGGCCCATGTGCCGGACAGCCGGGAACATATATCCCGTTACCATATTTGCATTTTTGTGGTAAAGGCAATCCATCTGATCCATCTTCCTGGATATCGGCACGGGAAATAACCACATTACGATGAAGTGAACCGGCGTCAGCCTCGGTACGGGAACTGGCAGCAGGATCAGGATTTCCATTCTGGACAAGCTCGATTCCACTCCGTATGACTGGAGCATGTCCCAACTGGCTTTCAGCCTGAGCTCCGACACTGAATCCGGTTACGGCCAGAAACATTCCAACTGCCAGGGCAAGTTTTGCATAGTGATGATTCATGATGAACTCCTTAAAGAAAATTAATGCCCTTGTAGAATAAGGAGCCCAGACTTAACGCTGACTTAACTGCAGTAAAATAATGCGGGAATATTTCGCAAACAGGACAGAAAGGCTTTCACCCACCCCACCAGGATATAAATCCTCAAGAAAACAGTGAAGGATCCGCTGCCTGGAAAATACCCAGGTAAAGTGCAAGATAGCCAGCCTGAAAGGCCATGGCAACGAAAAATGGCGTAAGCAGCATGCCACTGCTATAAAACAGGCCAGCAGCCAACGGTCCGATAGCCCGTGGAATCTGTACGGAGATATTATTGAAAGTAGCGGCCAGCCCCCGGCGATGTGCACGCACAAGGCTGATGCTGAAGGCCTGCCGGGCTCCGGCAGTTCCAAGGTTGCACGCAGCCCGGAGAATATAAAACAGCGAAGCAAGCCAGTACACCGGGGCCAGGGGAATCAATGCAAGCAGGATGAGACCTATGAGTCGCAATGTAACCACTGCACGGATCATCCCTATCCTATGGGTCAGGTGCCCACTAAAGACTGAACTAAGACCTGCCAGCAAAAAACTCAATCCGATCACCGGGCCTATCGCCAGTGGTCCTTCCCCAAACCGGATGGCAAACCAGTAGGCAATCATGGGGCCCACCAATCCAATACCGATGCCGTTAAGGCTATTGATGGCTGCAAGTTTCATCAACTGGCGGTTTTCATGAATATCTTTTTGCCTCGACTCCTGAAGCCCTGCAATTTCGCTTCGGGATAATTTCACATCTTCCGCTAACCAGATGAACACCAGGCTCATAAGCGAACCTAACAACACAATCAGGAACAGGGGCCGGAAAGCAAGCGCTCCAGTAAGCCTGCCTGACCAAACTTCAGGCAGCATGGCCAGGAAAGCTCCAAAAGCCATGCCACAGAAACTGATTGCCGTATTGATGCTATAGACCCATCCCCTTTCACGTTCAGCCACCACCTGTGCAATCCAGGACTGCTCCAGCGGAGCAAAAGGACCGGCACTGCCATTGCCTCCACGACCATAACCCCCGGCCACGGCCGCCATAACCAGCAGCGGGGGGTATGCCGTCAGGAACGCTACGCCGGCAGCTGCAACCTGGACAACTTCATAAACCAGGAGAAAATGCTTACGGCCCAGCCGGTCGCTCAACGGGCCTACCAGCAGACTGAGCAGGGCGCCCAGCAGCAGCCCGGACATCAAGACACTCCCAATAACCGGTGCAGTCCAGTGCATGGCCTTGAGATAAAGCGAAAAATCAACAAACAGGGCACCCTGACCCAGACTTCGGCACGCGCGCGAGGCCATCAGCAGCTTGGCATTACGATGAACAGGTCTGAAAAAATTCATGGCTCTACCGGAAAAACAGGCCTTGGTTTCTTTAACTGCGCCCATAGCCTGATTGGCGCGGGCCCATTATCCTGAAACAATGGGACTCCAGAAGCTGACTCAATCAGTATAACAAATCAACAGCATCAGATTGTGATCTGAAATCCACTCTGGAAAACTGGATATCCTGAAGTGTTCGAACAAGGATTTGACCTTGCCTTAAGGAGTTTTCGGACCCGATGCGGGCACCCGTGAACAGATTGTAGATGGACTGGCGATGAAATCACCCTGGATAGCTGGCCGCGAACGTCCAAGAAAAAACCCCAACAGGGTTGGGGTTTAATATTGGTAGGGCGGGTGGGGATCGAACCCACGACCAATCGGTTAAAAGCCGAGTGCTCTACCGCTGAGCTACCGCCCCAAAAGATGCCCAGAAACGACCTGATAATTATATACCCTGCCTTTGATGCAAACCAGAAAGTCGATCCTTGATCAAAAACCTTCTGGCAAAGAGCGCAATTCTCTGCCGGAATACCCCACCCTGTCAAGTCATGGGACCGCATTTATCGAGCATCGGCCTGATACCGGGTCGGATCCACAACACCTGCTTCCACAAACCCCTGTGCCCTTAGCCTGCATGAATCACAACGCCCACAGGCATAGCCTGCTTCATCTGCCTGATAGCAGGAAACAGTGAGGGCATAATTGACGCCCCTCTTCATCCCCTCACCTATGATTCTTGCCTTGGACCAGTTTATAAGCGGGGCATGCAGGTGCATTTTCTGGCCTTCGACTCCCGCCTTCGTGGCAAGATTTGCGAGTTTTTCAAAAGCTTCAATAAATTCAGGTCGACAGTCGGGATAGCCTGAGTAATCCACGGCATTCACACCAATAAAAATATCCCGTGCACCCAGAACTTCTGCATAACCCAGGGCCATAGCCAGCATGATCGTATTCCGGGCAGGAACATAGGTCACCGGAATTCCTGTTGAAGCCCGGGTAGGAATGGCCATACCCGGATCGGTCAGTGCCGAGCCGCCAAACGCACCTAGACTGGCCATGGCTACATGATGATGGGCTCCAAAAGCTGCAGCGATTTTCTTTGCTGCATCCAGTTCCGATTCATGGCGCTGGCCATAATTAAGGGACAGGGCATAGCAGGCAAAATGTTCTTTTGCCATGGCCAGCACAGTTGTTGAATCCAGCCCACCAGATAGGAGGATGACAGCCTTGTCCATTGTTTTCCTGAAACGTTATTGACTCATCAATGCCCGGGAGCTTCACCCCAGAACAGCTTATGTAGCTGAATCTGCATCCGTACCTCAAGATGGTCACGCAGGATCCATTCCGCAAGCCTCAAGGCGGGCAGTTGCTCATAAACCGGTGAAAACAGGACTGGAGCGATTTCAGCCAAACGCCTTGAATACAGCAAATCACGTGCCCAGAGGTAATCAGCTTCATCACACAGCACAAACTTGATTTCATCACTCATGTGAAGCAACGCAAGATTGCCCCAGTTGTTTTTTTCAGCCTCACCGGAGCCAGGTGTCTTGATATCCATGATACGCGATACCCGTTTATCCACCGGACCAATATCCATCGCCCCACTGGTTTCCAGGGAAACAGAGTAATTTGCATCACAAAGGCACTCCAGAAGAGGTAAACACCCTTTCTGGGCAAGCGGCTCTCCCCCGGTTACCGTGACATAATGTGCGGGGTAGCCAGCCACTTTTTCCAGCACGTCCTCCACAGTCATCATTGAGCCACCGTGAAAGGCATATGCCGTATCACAATACCCACAGCGTAATGGACAGCCCGTCAGACGCACGAATACAGTCGGCAGGCCCATGCGGCTGGTTTCTCCCTGCAGGGAATAAAAAATTTCATGTACCCGGACTGAAGACAAAAAAAGACTCCGACCCTCGAAATGAGGCCATTATAATCAAGATTGGTGCAGACTGCCCCTCCCCTCCCGGGAAGGGGCAGAATCAATTCATGACCCTTAAATGAGCTTTAGCCTGATCTGCCGCCGCGGTAGAAGGAAAACGCCTGATCAGATCATCATAGACTTTCCGGGCATCATGCGAATTTCCAAGCTCGACCAGATCATCGGCAAGATTGAGCATGGCATCAGGAACCTTCGAACTGTCCGGATACTGCGCGAGCATTAACCTCTCGCTATGCACAGCCTTGCTGTACTCACCCAGGGCATACTGGCAGTTACCTATCCAGTACTGGGCATTCGCTGCATAGGGACTATCTGGATAAGTCGACAGAAAATGGCTCATGGCAGCAATTGCTTTTTTGAAATGCCCTAGTTTCAGCAAATCAAACGCTGCATTATAGGCCTGGATATCTGACAGTGACGCACCCGTCCCGGAAGTTCCAGATGCAGTTGCCGCGGCTGCATGGCCTGATGCCTGCGCACCCGTGGCAAAAGGCAGGCTGGCCGAGGTCGTGGTCGCATCAGCTGCAACTGCCGGTGCCCCAGATGAAACTGTCGTTGCACTGGCAGTGACTGCTGGTGTTCCAGCTGATGCGGCAGGTATTGCAAGCTGCTTCTCAATCCGTGCAATCCGGGCATCCAGGCTGCTATACACTTTCTTTTCCTGGTCATCCAGATGCTGGATATTGTGCCCATTGAGATCGGCCTCGTTCTGCAAGGAGGCCAGCTGGGACTTGAGACTATTGAACTGGTTCAACGTATCAAGTGACTCCTGCCTGATCTGGCCCTGCAACTGGTTCACCAACGCGGTCAATGAAGCAACCTTCGCCTTGAGCTGCTGTATTTCAGCCCTTGCCACGTCATCGCTAAACAGCCCTGCATGGCTTGCCGGGGAAACCCCGATCAAGCCTGCGAACAGCACTGTCCGTGTGATTACTTGGATAGATAATCGATGTCGGTACGACGGTTTTGTGCCCATGCTGCCTCATTATGGCCTAAGGCCTTCGGTTTTTCCTTACCATAGCTGATGGTCTCGAGCTGGCTCGAAGGAACACCATCTGCCTCCATTACCTTCTCAACTGCTACAGCACGACGCTCACCCAGGGCCAGGTTATATTCCGTGCTACCCCGCTCGTCACAGTTTCCTTCAAGCCGGACATGCGCGCTAGGATGCGAAGAAATATACTGGGCATGGGCTGAGATAATCGGCATGTACTGTGACTTGATATGGCTTTTATCCGTATCAAAATAAATGCTCATCTTGGATAGAGGGTTATTCGGATCCATAAATGGATTCAGCGCCGTGGCCTGGGTATTCGATTCAGGAGCCGCGCCGGTCGTCGCAGCGGCTGGCTGGGTCATGTTCTCGACAGGTGCGGGTTTCGTCGCAGCAGTTTTCGTAGGCGTCGATGCACATGCTGCAAGTAGCGTTACCAGCAGCAAACTAAACGCGGACTTCTTAATCATCGTATTTCTCCTTGTTTGTATAACTTCATTTATTGGATAAAAGGGGGCCCCAGGCCGGATCCCGGATATCCCCTGCATGGGCTTGCAGAACAGTCCTTGCCAACCCATTGCTCGATACCACAACCAGACGCCCCGGCCCGCTATCGGCATTTGCAAATAATATCATTTTACCGTTCGGGGAGTAACTCGGTGATTCATCAAGTGAAGCCTGAGTCATCACCTGTTCCTGGCCAGTCGCAATATTCAGTTGAGTCAACCGCAACTGGCCATTCACTTTCTTGATACACGCAATATTCTTTCCATCCGGGCTGAACCTTGGTGAAACATAATACTTCCCGTTAAACGTCATTCGCACAGCCTCACCACCCGTGGAAGGCATCCTGTAAATCTGGGGTGAACCGGCACGATCCGAAGTAAAGATTATGCTACCGCCGTCAGGCGAAAAATCCGGTTCGGTATCAATGGCATCCGTATTGGTCAACGGCCTCAGACCAGTCCCGTCATCATTAATAAGATACAATCTCGAAGCACTTCCGAACGTTAGCACAATACATAAATGATGACCATCTGGAGAAAATGCCGGAGCACTGCTTAACCCCCTGAAACGTCCCAGCCGGTGCCGTTTTCCAGTTACGAGCGACTGGATATAGATCACGGCTTTACCGTGCTCGAAACTTACATAGGCAAGCCTCCCGCCATGAGGAGACCAGACTGGGGACAGGATCGGCTCCCTCGTCCTGAGAATGACATGGGCATTATAACCGTCCGAATCCGCTACCTGCAGGGTAAAATAATGGCCCGCACGGTTCACAAACGCAATTCTCGAATTAAAGGCGCCGCCATCACCGGTCATGCTCTCATAAATCATGTCAGCTATCCGGTGGGCGACCTCACGCAGCTGCGACGGCGCGACATTGAACTGATAGCCGGTGATCTGGGATTGCTTGTTGACATCCATCAGGCGGAAACTGACACTGAAATCTCCATCAGGCTGGGGATAGACCGCCCCGACTGCCCAGGCATCCGCACCCTTTGCATGCCAGGCATCAAAGGGCATGGGTTGCACCATGGGTGCGCTTACCCCTGAAGGATCAATGAGGCGAAACATGCCACAGCGCATCAGGTCATTGCTGATGATGTCTGAGAAAGGTTGCGGACTTGCAGCCTGGTTGGCAAAAGGACTCACCGCTATGGGAATCTGCGTAACCGATCCCCCGCTGATGCTAATCGTGAGATCTGCCCAGGCGCTCCCTGCAAAAAGAACCATTACGGTCATGATGAAGAGCCGTATTCCTGCTTTGCCTTGTCTTGCCCATTTCATTGCTGGCTGTCCTCTTTGAGGGTGAATTTCAAATCAATGCTCTTGAATGCCTCAATCAATGCCGGCTGTGGAGGGAGCGGCAAAGGCTGTGCCTTGTAAATTGCCCGTTCCACCGCATCTGCATAGGCTTTTGTTCCAGTACTCGACAAAAGAGAAATGCTGATCACCTCCCCTGTAGGAAGCAAGATCACATGTACCATTGCCGCCGAGTCAGGATCCAGTCCTGCCGGCAGATCCTCATTTGCCCGTATCTTATCCCGGATACGCCGGACATACTCGTTCAGAATCTTCTTGTTTGCCGCAGCCGATGCCTGGGCCTGGGCCTGTTCAAGGGATGCCTGTTCCTGCATGATCTGGCGCCGGACAAAAGCCTGTTGCTGGGCATTGATCTGCGCTTCACGCTTGAGCTTGGCTTTCATTGCTGCTTCTTTGGCTGCCTTCCGGGCTTCGAGTGCCTTCTGGGCTTCTTCGGCCTGCTTCTTTTTCAGGGCCGCCTGCCTTGCGGCCTTCTGGCTTTTTTCCTCCTGAAGCCTGGCCAGTTTCTTTTGCCGGGCCTGCTCAACAGCCAATGCATGAGCCAGGGCTTCCTTCTTGCGTTTCTGTCTCAGGGCAATCTCGGCCTTCTGCAGTACGGCAGGGGGCGGGGTCACAGCCGGGGCGGGTTTAGGCACAGGAGGAGAAGGTTCAACATGATGCACAGTCCTGACTTTCGGCGTCTGGACCGGCTTGACCTCCGGAATCGAATTCCAGAGCGTCACCTCCTGAGGAGCTTCATCCTTTAATTGCCAGTTTACGCTCAACAATAAAAACCCCAGAAAAAAAAGGTGCACAAGAACGGATAAAATACCCGATCGCCATTTGCCTGGTTCTCGCCGTTCAGACATCAGCCCGCCTTCGATTTTGCCAACAGTCCAATCTTGGTGATCCCTGCCTGACGCAAAATATCCATCACCCTCAATACCACTTCATAACGCACGTTTCGATCTGCTGCAATCACAACTGCCTGGCCGGGATGGGCAGCCTGGATATCTGTGACTGCCTGCGCCAGAGACGCATCCGTCACCTGCTGCCTGTTCCCTCCACTGCCTGCAGCATGATTGCGCAGTATCAGTGTCTGATTGGCCTTGATATCGACTTCAATCGGTGATACGTCAGGAGTCAGGGATTCCCCCACCTTGGGAAGATCAATATCGCCTGGCCTGATCATCGGGGCCGTGACCATAAAAATAATCAGCAACAGCAGCATCACGTCAATTAACGGAACGACGTTGATCTGGCTCATCGGCTTTCGCCCATGCCGGCTCATGCGCGGATCACCTGCCGCTGAAGAATATTGATGAATTCGTCCATGAACGACTCGAACTGGGTCTGCAAACGGTCAATATCATGGGAAAACCGGTTATAGGCAATCACGGCCGGGATAGCTGCAAACAGTCCCATGGCCGTCGTAATCAGCGCCTCGGCAATACCCGGTGCAACATGTGCAAGCGTTGCTGCAGCCACGTTGGCAAGTCCTTCAAAAGCATTCATGATACCCCAGACCGTCCCGAACAGCCCTACATAAGGACTTGTCGAACCCACCGTGCCCAGAAAAGACAGGTTGGTGTCCAGATAATCGATTTCACGCTGAAAAGAGGCAGTCATGGCACGTCGTGTACCCTGAAGGAGCATATCGGAATCACTCACGCCCTGCTTCTTCATTTTCAGGAATTCCTCGAAACCGGATTCAAAGATTTTTTCCATCCCAAATGCATCACGGCGTGCATTCACCCGGCCATACAATGTAGCCAGATCCGCACCGCCCCAGAAATCCCGTTCAAAATCCCTTGAACGGCGCTGCATACGGCCAATCGATGCATATTTCTGGAAGATGTACCACCATGACATGAGTGAAGCAAGAAGCAGTATCCCCATGACGACCTGAACCAGCAGGCTCGCGCTGGCGACCATACCAAGAAACGACAGGTTCTGGCTAATGCCCATTTTGACAGCTTTCCATTGTTTGTACTAATTCATTGGGAATCCTGGCCGGACGGAACGTCACGGCATCCACACAGGCTACCTTGACCCGGGCCCGGGCACATTCACGCTCCCCCACTACGCGCTGTACAAATTCAATGGTTGTCCGGCTAACCGCATCAACCTGAACGGTAATGGACAGCGTGTCATTAAACCTGGCGGGCGATAAATAATCAATCTGCACCTTCCGCACTACAAAAATCACATGATGATACGTCATCAGATGGGTCTGCTCAAAACCCTTTGCACGCAGCCATTCCGTTCTGGCACGCTCGAGAAACCTGAGATAGTTGGCATAATAAACCACACCACCGGAGTCGGTATCCTCATAATAGACACGTACTGGCCAGGTAAAAAGGTGAGAGGCATTCAAAAGTGGATTCATTTAATTTTTATCTTGCCCCGAACCCTGGTCAGGTTTCACTATTGAATAAATCCTGCACAGGTATGACTCCCGGTGCGGTCAAACCGAAATATAGCCAGGTCTGCCGGGTCGCCATGCGTCCACGTGGCGTTCGCATGAGATAGCCCTGCTGGATAAGATAGGGTTCGATTACATCTTCAATCGTGCCCCGCTCTTCGCCGATGGCTGCGGCAAGATTCTCGACCCCCACAGGGCCGCCATCAAATTTTTCAAGAATGGCCAACAAAAGCTTCCTGTCCATCATGTCCAGACCCACTCCGTCCACATCCAGCATTGCCAGTGCGGCACGGGCAGACTCTTCATTAACCTGTCCTCCTGTCTTGACCGCTGCATAATCCCGAACCCTGCGCAGGAGACGGTTGACAATCCGGGGGGTGCCACGCGCCCGCCCGGCAATTTCTGAAGCTCCAGCAGACGTCAGGTCAACCTGCATGAGTTCTGCAGATCGATGTACAATTCTGGTGAGTTCCTCAACAGAATAAAATTCCAGCCTTGCTGTGATACCAAAGCGGTCCCGCAGGGGGTTGGTCAGCATACCCGCCCGGGTAGTCGCGCCCACCAGCGTAAAAGGAGGCAGGTCTATTTTTACCGACCGGGCAGCCGGTCCTTCACCAATCATGATATCAAGGTGATAATCCTCAAGTGCCGGATAAAGGATTTCTTCAACAATCGGACCAAGGCGGTGGATTTCATCAATAAACAGGACATCATTGCTGTCCAGGTTGGTCAGGATGGCTGCCAGATCTCCAGGACGTTCGAGAACCGGTCCGGAAGTCTGGCGAAGATTGACGCCCATTTCACGCGCGATAATATGGGCGAGAGTCGTTTTACCAAGTCCAGGAGGGCCAAAAAGAAGAACGTGATCAAGCGCTTCACTACGCATGCGCGCAGCCTGGATAAAAATTTCCATCTGCTCACGTACCTTGGTCTGGCCTACATATTCTTCGAGTAGCCTTGGACGTAATGCCCGCTCCTGCTGCTCCTCGGCAGGAGAAACGGCATCTGCCGAAATCAGGCGATCTGTTTCAATCATGGTAATCGAATCATCCGTTCAAGACCCAATCGCGGCACTTTGGCCTGTTATTAAATATCGTTTTTGACATGGATTAAGCCAATGATGCACTTAAAACCTAAAAAATATCGCCAGTTAGACAGCCTGTCATTTAACAAGTTCATCAGAGGCGGGATAAATTTTTCAAGGCCTGACGTATTGCCTCGCTCACTGAAATCCCTGGTGCTTGATCACGCATGGCATTCAGGGCTTCCTTCTCCGCATATCCCAGGGCAATCAATGCATTCAGGGCATCTGTGGACAAATCAGGGTGACCGGCCATCCCTCCGGCCCGGGGCGTAGCTTCAAGCTTGCCTTTGAGTTCAAGCAGAAGACGTGCGGCAGTCTTCTGGCCTATTCCGGGTACCTTTTCCAGCCGGCCTGTTTCTCCTGAAGAAACGATCTGGGCCAGATCATGAACACTCAAACCACTCAGGATGGCCAGGGCCATCTTGGGACCTACCCCATTGATCCGGATGAGCGAACGAAAGGCTGACCGTTCTCCCAGGGTCATGAATCCATAAAGAAGATGAGCATCCTCACGAATGATGAGATGGGTATAGAGCGTCACGGGTTCAGACAAGGCAGGTAAATTATAAAACGTGCTCATGGGCACATCGACTTCATACCCGACGCCGCTCACATCAATCACCACCTGTGGCGGATGCTTCTCTTTCAGTACACCATGCAAGCGGCCTATCATGGCATTACTCCTTTTGGAAAAATCATGCGCCCGCGGCGAACCCGATAGGCCCTGTCTTCCTTGCGGGCACTCCCATGTGCATGACAGATGGCGCAGGCCAGCGCATCAGCTGCGTCCGTTGAGGGTACCGCAGACAGGGCCAGCAACCTTTTTACCATTTCCTGCACCTGAATCTTGTCAGCATGTCCATTACCTACCACTGCCTGCTTGACCTGCAGGGCAGTCAGCTCCTTCACGGGCAGGTCATGAAGCACCACTGCGCTGATTGCCGCCCCCCTTGCCTGACCAAGCAGCAAGGTGGAGTGAGGATTGACATTGACAAACACCTGTTCGATTGCGACCTCGTCAGGGCGGTAGAGTTCGATGATTTCGTTCAGGCCGTCCAGTATCCTTCGCAGCCTCGCAGGAAGCTCACCTTCGCCGGATTTGATGCATCCGCTTGCGATATAGGCAAGTTTTCCTGCCTCAATGGTAATCAGGCCGAACCCGGTAATACGCAATCCCGGATCAATCCCGAGGATACGCATCAGCTTCTACCCAAGACAAAACCTGCATGAATTATTCATCCTCCAGGAGAGCAGTCGTATAAATTTCCTGCACATCATCCAGGTTTTCAAGGGCATCGAGCAGTTTGTGCATGCGCTGGGCCTCTTCCCCTTCAAGAAGCGTTTCATTAAGGGGTTTATAAGTCATTTCTGCATGCTCGGCCCTGAACCCGGCCTGGACAAGGGCATCTTTCACCGCCAGGTAATCTCCTGGAGATGTCACGACCTCGATGGAACCATCATCCTGAGCCAGGATATCTTCTGCCCCGGCTTCCAGTGCCAGCTCAAGAATGGCTTCCTCACTCTGGCCCGGAGCAAACAGGAGCAAACCACAATATTTGAACTGAAAGGCTACCGAGCCTTCAGTTCCAAGATTTCCCCCATTACGGCTGAAGGCATGTCGCACCTCGGCAACAGTACGGACCCGGTTGTCGGTCAGGCAATCCACCATGATGGCAGCCCCTCCAATGCCATAGCCTTCATAGCGGATTTCCTCATAATTCACGCCCTCCATTTCACCGGCTCCGCGCTTGATGGCGCGTTCAACAGTATCTTTAGGCATATTGTTTTCATTGGCTTTTTCAACGGCAAGCCGGAGTCTCGGATTCGATCCGATATCGCTGCCCCCAATTTTGGCCGCCACCGTGATTTCCTTGATAAGACGGGTAAAAATCTTGCCGCGTTTGGCATCCGTCGCAGCTTTCTTGTGCTTGATATTGGCCCATTTGCTATGTCCTGCCATGTTTTCCCTCAACCTTGAATGATAGGCCCGGCATCCAGAAATGCCCGTAGTATGAATAATGGCTATTCTAACATTCTTCGATCCCGGCAAGAAGACAGGAATGCAGACCATTCAGTTACGGATCGATGTTCCCTGCAGAATCTTTTGACGCAACATGTGCCTTAATCCACACGAAGCAGGAAACAAGGGCTTGCCACACACCCGGCAGGAAGACTCGGTCACTACATCAGGTTTGATGTGGCAGTCAATAATGCCTTCTTCAACGAGCATATCCGTCAACATGTCGATTACCTGAACCGGCTTGTCTGAATGCATGATTTGCCAGACCCCGTTAAAAAGCATCTGCCCAGGATCATGCGAGGCATACCCTGCCACACGGATTTGGCGGATACGCTCAGGGGTGTCGCCATGAAGACTGAGATAGGCAGAAACATCCTTTGGCTCGACATGATTTTCCTTCAGACCCATATTGATCCGGTACTGAAGCAGGAAAAGCTGGTAATTGCTGGCCGCCTCTGGAACTGCTCCATAAAAGCTGCCCGGCTCCAGAACCATGTACTGCCCTTCATGAGTGGAATTGAGATAATCTTCAAGCACTTCCTGACAGGCTTCAATTTCTTCTGCCCGGTCATCACGCTCAAAGGGCATGTCATCCTGACCGTCATAGGCAATCACACCGAGAAAAAACCTGAGCTCGACACATACCGTTCCTTCAGGAACCGGCTCCCTACCCGGGGCCGGTTCAAAGTAGGGAAGGGCTGTTTCCACCTTTTCCTGGCCCTGCATCATCGCCTCAACCATCCGGGTCATACGATAAATGTCCATATGCGTCCAGCCCATGACTTCGCAGGCATCCCATAAACGGGGTAAAAGGCTGATCTGGACCGGCATATGGCCCGATTCCATGATCGGACTTTCGTTCATGATTTTCATGACCTGTTCAATATCCTCTACTTCATCAGGCAAGGTCTTATTCTCAAAACCAGACAGGGCACAGATTACTGGAATCGCAAACAGTTCAATGAAGTAATGGGGTTGTTGCGGGTCATGCCTGCAGGTTACCGAGAAGGCAATATCCGCCAGCAAATCTTCACTCCCTCCCAGCAGCTCGGCCTGCCGAAGCGCTTCATCCAGGACTTCGCCCTCACCGCGCTCCAGACATGCGGTAATAAGCTCCCATTGCTGCTCCTGAAGTTCAGGGGCATGATGCAAGGAAATACGTTCGGCATTGACTGCCAACTGCCTTGCCATTGCAAACTGTGCCTCATTCATGCCACCCCCTGTAAATCCTGTTCAGGCGCTGCTTTTTCCCGCAACAACCCGACCCGACATTTCAGCAAAATCAAGCATCCGGTCTATCGAAATGATTGCATCCTGGCGTATGGCTTCATCCACATGGATTTCATTCCCTCCGGCTTCCAGGACATGAGCCAGGCTTTTCAGGCCATTCATGGCCATCCATGGGCAATGGGCACAGCTTTTACAGACTGCCCCCCCTCCCTGGGTCGGGGCCTCAAGGTAGATTTTTGAGGGTGCGCCCTGCTTCATCTTGTGCAGGATACCCTGATCCGTGGCCACAATGAATTCTTCTGCATCAAGGGTCTGGGTGGCCCGAATGAGGGCTGTGGTCGAACCGACCAGATCCGCCAGGGCGATGACCGACTGGGGAGATTCAGGATGAACCAGCACCTTGGCAGCAGGATGCTGGCTCTTCAACGCAATGAGCTGCTGGGCCTTGAATTCATCATGGACAATACAGGAACCATTCCATAACAGCATATCAGCGCCTGTCACTTTTTCAATATAGGCACCAAGATGCCGATCAGGCGCCCACAGGATTTTTTCACCACGCTCCGAAAGATGCCGTACGATATCCAGGGCAATGCCGCTCGTCACAACCCAGTCTGCCCGTGCCTTGACCGCAGCAGAAGTATTGGCATAGACCACAACAGTCCGATCCGGATTGGCATCACATGCCCTGGAGAATTCCTCGATAGGGCAGGCCAGATCCAAAGAACAGTCTGCCTTGAGATCCAGCATCAGCACCCTTTTCTCAGGACTGAGAATCTTGGCTGTTTCTCCCATGAAACGCACGCCCGCCACAATAAGGGTGCCAGCTTTCTGTTTTCGGCCAAAGCGGGCCATCTCCAGTGAGTCTGAAACAATCCCGCCCGTTTCCTCGGCCAGATCCTGCAGATCAGGTGAGGTATAATAATGGGCAACCAGAACGGCATCTTCTTCTTTCAGCCTCTTGCGGATATACGTCTTGAATGCGGCACTCTCTTCGGGTTCCAGCCGTTCCGGCTGAACTTTCGGAACCGAAAAAGGAGAAATCAGGGAATCAGTAAAATCAGTCATGACTGGCATGGGTTACACACTCGTGGTGACAATGGACAAAAAAACAGCGGTACTTATCCTAAACATAAAGCCGGCACACCGGAAAATCAATGCATATAAAAAATTTATTTCTTGTTTGTACCCAAGCTGGCGAAAACAGATAGCAGTCTTGAAATGGCTTCTGCATTCGAAGGTGAATAACATGTTCTCACCGCTTCCCCTGCAGGCAGCCACTGGTATGCACAGTGTTCACGCTCAGCCAGCCTGACAATGACTGGAAACAGAATCTTCAGGCCAAAAACATGTTCGGTGTTCCGGGTTACACCGGGAGCATAACGATAACGCCAGCGGGGATAGATTTCATAAACATTCTCATAGTGCCAGTCTGTCAGTTCATGCATCCGGGCATCAATGCCCGTTTCTTCCTGAACTTCACGTATTGCCGTCTGAAGCAGGGTTTCCCCAGCTTCCTGGCTTCCAGTTACCGATTGCCAGAATCCAGAAAAATCAGCCCGTTCCAGAAGCAGCACCTCAAGAGTCGGGGTATAAATCACAACCAGAACGGATACGGGCAGTTTATACGGCAGAACGGGAAAGCCCATGGAATGTCCGGTGTCCTGGTTCATTAGTGCAGATGCTGACGTGTAGACAGTGGCCCAACCCGGGAAACCACGCTTTCCTGGGTATCCATGGGGCTATATCCGGACACGCAACGAGAAAGAATGGCCCGGACCGCATCCGCATCAAAAGCCATACAGGCCTGCTCCAGTTCATGGATGACACGGTTCATCCTGGCTTCGGGGATCACCTCCTCGAAAGCCTTCATGATAAGAGGATGCCCTGTCTTCGCCACCTCTTCACCAATAAGCAGTTCCTCATAGAGCTTCTCACCCGGCCGCAGCCCCGTGACCTGGATGGCAATATCCCCGTCAGGGTGATCCTCATCCTTGATTTCCAGTCCACTCAGATGGACCATCCGCCGTGCCAGATCCATGATTTTTACAGGCTCTCCCATATCCAGCACAAACACTTCCCCGCCTTCTCCCATAGCACCCGCCTGCAGCACCAGCTGGGCCGCCTCGGGAATGGTCATGAAATAGCGGGTAATATCAGGGTGGGTAAGGGTAATGGGACCCCCACGCCGGATCTGTTCACTAAAAAGCGGCACCACCGATCCGGATGAACCCAGCACGTTACCAAACCTCACCATGCAAAAGCGGGTCGGGCTCCCCCGGGTGGCCAGTGCCTGCAGCACCAGTTCGGCCACGCGCTTGCTCGCACCCATTACATTGGTCGGTCGAACCGCCTTGTCGGTCGAAACCAGGACAAATGTCTGCACCTGTGCAGCCATGGCTGCAAGCGCTGTATGAAACGTACCCAGGACATTGTTGCGCACCCCTTCAATGCTGTTGGCTTCAACAAGAGGAACATGCTTGTAGGCTGCTGCATGATAAACTGTCTCTACACCATAACGGCGCATTTTCGCCTCAACCCAGGACGAATCACAGACTGAACCCAGCAGGGGAAGGATTTCCACCCGACTGGACGGGTGTTCCCCTCTTAAAGCCAGTTCTCTCTCAATACTGTAGAGAGCATATTCTGAATGATCGACCAGTATTAACCGGCGTGGGCCTAACGCCACAATCTGGCGGCAGAGTTCTGACCCAATCGATCCCCCTGCACCCGTGACCATCACCGTCTTGTCAAGAATACAGGTCATGAGTAGTGCCGGATCCGGCAGGGCAGCATCCCGCCCAAGCAGATCCTCAATCTGGACTTCACGCAGCGACTCCATCTTGATATGACCGCTAACCACATCGTTAATGGCCGGCATGATACGGATCTTGACCCGCATCGGTTCCAGTTCACGGATGATTTCCTGATGGCGTGAACGTGAAGCATGAGGTATGGCCAGAAGAATCTGTGAAATTCCCAGGGTCAAAATCACTTCCTGCACCCGTTCAGGGGGATAAACCCGGATCCCTGCCACGACTGAGCCCTGAAGATCCGGACGATCATCAAAGAAAGCTACAGGTGTATACGTTCCCGCAGTACGCAAGGCCAGGCCCAGCTGGGCACCCGTCGAACCAGCCCCGAAAATGCCAATACGTGTTGCATCCCGGCTGACCTTGAGATTGCTCAGATAGCTTCTTGCCAGGAGCCGGCTGAATACAATATAGAGCGTAGCAAGCAGCCAGAACATGATGAGGGAGCTTCTGGGTACGCCACCTATGCGGAACATCAGGATAAGTGCGCCCAGTATCACCACCGCCAGGGAAACCCCCAGGGTGACCGTATAGATAATCCGGTCTTCCATGTAACGGATGACGGCCCGATATAATCCCAGCCGGTAAAGAATGGGAATGGTCACAAGGGGGGTCAGAAGGAAAAGGAGCCACAGATGCTGCAATGGAGGCCAGAAGGTTCCATAGCGCACGGCTATCGCCGACCACAGGGCAAAAGGCAGCAGCACCATATCGGTGCCCACCATGATGAGGCGTTTCACATTGCGAGACAGAAACCTGAGTTCCAGAAAACTGACCAAATTCCTTCACCTTCCCTGATTAAGCCGCTTTCTGCCGGGAAGCGCTTCCGATCCCCGACAAGGTTGTATTGAGCACGCTACCGCAAATATCACGAATAATCAATGCGACACTCCTTCCCGGGCCAGAACCTTGACAAAGGTCAAGGCCATGATGCGCAGATCAAACAGTACCGATTGACGTTCAAGATATTCAACGTCCAGGGCAACCTTTGTTGAAATGGGCAATTCATCCCGTCCATGTATCTGGGCCCAGCCTGTTAGGCCCGGCACCAGCCGATGCACTCCAGTCCGAGTCCGCAATTCAACCAGATCATGCTGGTTAAAGAGGGCCGGGCGAGGCCCGACAAAACTCATGTCTCCGACCAGGATGCTCCATAACTGGGGAAGCTCATCCAGGCTGGCCTTGCGCAGGAATGCCCCGACCGGGGTCAGGTATTTTCCGGGATTATCCAGCAGGTGGGTTGCAAGGGGTGGGGTGCCCACTTTCATGGTCCGGAATTTAGGCATCCTGAATATCACATTGTCACGCCCCACACGATCTGACCAGTAAAGGACGGGTCCAGCTGACGTCACTCTGATGATAAGGGCGATACCCAGAATAGGTATAGCGAGGACGGCCAGCAGCACCAGAGCAGCCATGATATCCAGAAACCGCTTCATGAGACCGGATTCCTTCGGGAAGAAAGAAACCATTCTGCTGTGACCCGAAGACCCGTCTGCGCTGTATAAGGGGGCCGCCACTGCAATCTATCGGTCAAACGGGATGTATCCACAACCAATGACGAGAGCAGGCGTTGAGCCTCATCAGACCGACCCGCAAGCCGGGCGATAAACTGGAGCACAAAAGGAGATATACAAAATAGACGGGGTCGACGCCCGATTGTCCGTGCCAGCTCACAGATCAGATCGGGAGTGGAAAAATCGTGCTGATCACTGATGAGAAAGGTTTCTCCCGCTGCCTGTTCATGGGTCACGCAGACCATCAGGGCATCGACCAGATTTCCGACATAGACAAGACTGCGGGAGTTTTCAATGCAGGCCAGAGGCAAGGGAATGCCCTGGGCAACCCATTTCATCAGCGCCAGAAAATTACCCTTGACCCCGGGCCCATAAACCAGCGGGGAGCGCACAATCACAGTTTCCAGCCCTTTCCCTTCAAACTCCCTTAAAAGCACTTCGGCTTCTGACTTGGATTGGGCATAAGCATCGCCTGGAGCCGGAGTATCGTCATGTGCAAAAGGAACCACCTGGGTCTGTTCCCCATTCACCTTGATGGAACTTAGATAAATGAATCTTTTTACCCCAGCTTTGAGCGCAGCCTGGGCGAGCTGCACCGTTCCTCTCACATTGACCCGGCGAAATGCTTCCAGAGGGTCTTCCGCCTTCTCCTTCATGACATGCACCCGGGCGGCAAGATGAATCACGCTCTCACATCCCTGCACGGCTTCGCCCCAGTCGGTCTCTTCACTGATTTCCCCAGTGATCACGCTTCT
>JAGWIG010000022.1 GCA_028873515.1 Pseudomonadota bacterium
GGCCCCCCAGATAGTCGGCGCAGCAATTTGGATTTTCCTGTGGTAGACAGATCTCGGGTTTTTAACTGTATTGATATCATGCGCCCCATGGCCGAAAAACGTCAGATATCCATTGCTCAGATTGCTCTGGCCTGGCTGCTGATGCAACCCGCCATTTCTTCGGTGATAATAGGTGCTAGAAACCTGGAACAACTCAAGGACAATATTGCGGCCACAGACATAAGCCTGAGCGAGGAAGAGTACTCCGCATTAAATAAAATCAGCCAGTTATCACCGGAGTATCCGGGCTGGATGCTGGACATGCAGGGAAAATACCGGGACAGCCCTCCCATACGGATTAAACCAGAAATGAGATGAGTGTCTTCTCGCTACCCGACTTTTACCTGATCCCTGACTGGAAAAATGAAATATTTTACTGGAACCTGTTGCTCCATGTTCGCGAAATCAACAAGCTTTTAAAATAGTGCGGCCTATTCGTCATTGCGAAGCGCAATTAAGTGCTAAAATGATTCCTGGTCAAATCGCTGAAGCAGGACAAAACGAATGGGTAGGGCGAGGTAAATCTTTATGATTATTTATTTTGGAATCCATGTCTGACTCATGAAATAAGCTTAAACCTTTTTAATTGAATTTGTAGATATTAAGTCCCAGTAAATTCTACATGAAGGAAAGCCAATGGCTGAAATGGTATACTGCCGTGGATGCGGCAAGGAACTTCACCCTTCCGCGCCGATTTGTCCAAATTGCGGTGCCCCGCAACCCATCAAGATGTATGGCTACAAAAACCGGTTCATTGCTGCAGCATTGGCATTTCTGGTTGGTGGCATGGGAATACACAGGTTTTACCTGGGCCAATGGCGGGGACTCTGGTATTTGCTATTCTGCTGGACTGGCATCCCTTCCTTCATTGCCTTTATTGAGGGAATCGTTTTTCTGATGACTAACCAGTATAGCTGGGATCACCGTTACAACAATGATATCAGCTCTCACCCTGGTGGCCTGACTGTCGCCCTATTAATCCTTGCTGCACTATTAGGATTGACTGCATTTATCAGTCTTATTAGTCATGTTTTACTCCCTACCATTCATGAATATGTCTATACAGGAGTACAAACCCATATCTGAGAATCCAGGTCATAACACTTCGCCACGACTTTATCGTGATTCATAAGTTTGATAGAATGTGGAATTGGTTTATTATTTACGCGGCTATGCGGCTCTGGATGTCTTTTTTCACGTGATCAGATTTCCCCTTCCTGCCAGACCTGATGAACTACATTTTCGGCTAAAGCTTCTGGATGACTGAATGACTGTATTTTCAAGAAACATAAAATACATCCGCATGATTAGCCGCATGTGGCCAAGCTATCTGATTTTCTGGGGAGGCGGAATCGGGATAGCCATTGCTGCTACAATTCTGGCGAAGGGAGGTGAATACGCCTATCTTGCCATTCATCGACTCATCGATACCAGCCCTTTTATTCCCATTTTTCTGGCACCATGCGGTTTTGCGTTATGTGCATGGCTCACACGACGCTTTTTTCCAGGTATCCAGGGAAGCGGCATCCCTCAAACCATTGCTGCCTTGCAACTTGAGAATCCTGAAGAGCGTAAGGTACTGCTTTCTTTACGTATTGCATTCAGCAAAATGTTTATTACCTTGCTAGGGCTTTTTTCAGGAGCTTCGATTGGAAGGGAAGGTCCTACCGTTCAGATCGGATCTTCAATCATGTATGCCATGGGTGGCTGGATGAAAATTCGTCAGCGTACCCTCGAAAAAGCCCTGATTCTTGCAGGCGGGGCTGCAGGAATTGCTGCTGCATTCAACACCCCACTGGCTGGGGTTGTTTTCGCAATCGAAGAATTAAGCCGAAATTTTGAAGAACGTACAAGTGGCACAGTCATTACTGCCATCATTATAGCCGGGATCACTTCATTGGCATTAATGGGGAATTATTCATATTTTGGCCATACTGCTGCTGCGCTCAATACCCCGCGAGACTGGGTAGCTGTTCCCTTCTGCGGAATTATCGGAGGACTTCTCGGTGGAATCTATAGCCGAATACTTTTGATTGCAGCAAAGGGGTTGCCAGGAAAATTCGGTGATTTCATGCGCGAAAAACCTGTCCGGTTTGCCTTGGTTTGTGGCATTGCCATCGGAATTATCGGATTTCTTTCACATAACTCCACTTACTGCACCGGCTACAACGAAGCCCGGACTATTGTCGAAGGGAAAGGGGTCATGCCTGCCAGTTTTGGCATCCTTAAAATGCTTGCTTCCATCATATCGTATGCAAGTGGAATACCAGGCGGCATCTTTTCTCCTTCACTAGCAGTAGGCGCCGGATTCGGGGCCAACCTGG
Source organism: Pseudomonadota bacterium (assembly GCA_028873515.1). Classification (GTDB taxonomy): domain Bacteria; phylum Pseudomonadota; class Gammaproteobacteria; order Burkholderiales; family REEB80; genus REEB80. The sequence goes on from JAGWIG010000022.1 coordinate 2,364, forward strand.
CACAAATCATTCCATATGCTCCGCCAGCTGCCATCATCATGCTAGGCATGGCTGCCTACTTTGCCGGGGTAGTTCAGGCGCCCATTACTGTCTTTGTCATCGTGACTGAAATGACGGATAACCATAATATGGCCATCCCCCTCATGGCCGTATCTCTCATCGCTACTGCCACCTCCAAGATGATTTGTAGAGAACCGATTTACAAAGCCCTCTCAGAACGGTTTATCCAAAAACAAGCCAAACCGGCTGCAGTTGATATCACTAGTGAAATGGGCTAAATAAGCATTACTGCTTTCAAGCACAACCAGTTCCTTTTTGTCCGCCCATCCGATTCACTCAGAAATTTCGCCCCTAAAAACCCTCATAACTTTCCCTGCCACTCTTCCCCATTAGATTGCCAGCATATGGCGCCATGCGCCATTCCTCCTCACTCATCCAAAACAATATTTGTATAAATATATTTTTCATAATAGAATTTAAGCCTGATCCCTGTAACCTTGGCTATCAGGACATGGGAATTCCGACGAAATGCTGCAGGAATTCCCAGAACGGCCTGGAATAAATGCCATGAGGGACAAAGGCTGCATTTTTACTTGATATCCTTGATTATCAAGCCATCCAGGGGATCATTAATTTACTCTGGACAGTTTGGCATTGCAAAGGCGCTCAGGAAAAACATTCTTCGCCAAAACGCAATGTTAGCCGAGTTGAATCGGCCATCATGAATCATCATCACGAACTGGCATGAGCGCCAACCCGAAATTCAAAATGCATTAACGGTCAAAGTCCGGGGATATCAAATCCGGATACAGGCCTTTACCTGATGAGTTATGGAAATTACCCAAGAAAACCAGTTGGCCATTTCATGTGAAACCCAGTCGGCACGTAACGTTATTTTATTTGGCGAGGCTGTCATTGATGTATTCCCGGAAAAAAACATTCCAGGCGGAGCCCCATTCAATGTCGCACGGCATTTGCGGGCGTTTGGACTTAACCCCATTTTAATCACCCGTACCGGAAACGATAGGGCGCGGCATATCCTGCTGAACGACATGGAAAAATTTCAGATGGATACGCGTGGAATACAATGCGACACCCGCCACCCTACCGGGCGCGTTATTATCCAGGAAGAAATACACCAGCACCAATTCGAAATACTGCCCAATCAGGCCTATGACTACATCCATGCAGGACTTGCCCGTCTTGTTAGCCTTTCTGCTCACCCTGACATCCTATATTTTGGCACCCTTGCCCAACGAACAAAAACATCACGCAGAGCCCTGAACCTGCTTTTGAACAGCATTTCCAGCCCCAAGATGCTGGATGTCAATTTACGCAAGCCATGGATTGATGCCAGCACGCTGCATCGCGCCCTGCATCAGGCTGATATCCTGAAAATCAACGATGAGGAACTTACGGTCACGGCCAAGCTCCTGCACATGGATTCAGAGGGGATTATTGATCGTGCTTTTCAGCTCATGCAACGATATCCACTTCAGCAAATCATTGTCACCTGTGGCCAGGAAGGTGCATGGCTTCTGAATCAGGACGGTACCGAATGTCATGTTGATCCTGTCCACCTGCACAATCCGCTCATGGACACAATAGGCGCAGGAGACGGGTTTTCTGCCGTTTTCATACTGGGATTACTGAACCATTGGCCAGTCCCCCTTTCACTTTCACGTGCCAATGATTTTGCTGCAGAACTTTGCTGCATACGGGGCGCAATACCCCAGGATGACAAATTCTATCAGCCGTTCAGGAAAAAATGGGGGCTAGTTGTTGAAAAATAAAATAGCTGATACGCCATTATATATCATGATGTTAAGCATACATGGGCTTATCCGCGGCCACGAAATGGAGTTGGGGCGTGATGCAGATACAGGAGGTCAGATTACCTATGTTACTGAGCTCATCCGAGCTTTGGGGCGGAATCCGGGAGTGGATAATGTCGATCTTGTCACGCGATTGATTGAAGACCCGAAAATTTCTTCTGATTACGCCCAGCCGGAAGAGCAACTAAGCAACAATACCCGTATCATCCGGCTTCCATTCGGCCCCAGACGATATCTACATAAAGAAGTGCTCTGGAATTACCTTGATCTGATGGTCGACAAATGCCTGCTCTGGATGCGTCAGCAACCTCGTCTTCCAGATTTTATCCATACCCATTATGCTGATGCAGGATATGTAGGACTTCAGCTTTCGAAACTCCTTGGAATCCCTCTTGCCCATACCGGTCATTCCCTGGGCCGATGCAAAAAAGCCAGGCTGATTGCTTCAGGCCGTAAAGAACGGGTGTTGGACAAGCAATTCAATTTCCCACGCCGAATCGAGTCAGAAGAAGCCATTCTTGCCCATGCTTCAATCGTCATTACCAGCACAAAACAGGAAGCCATGGATCAATATGGCCTGTATGAAAATTTTCGTCCACGCCTATTCATGGTTATTCCTCCTGGAACCGATACTTCCCGCTTCTCTCCCCCAGGAAAAAGGAATCCTCCGGTCAATGCAATCTCAATGGTAGACCGTTTCCTGCACGAACCTGAAAAACCGATTATATTGACTATCTGTAGACCAGATTCACGAAAAAACCTACATCGCCTCATTTGCGCTTATGGCGAAGATACTGAACTGCAAGAAGCAGCAAATCTCGTTATTATTGCTGGGAACAGGGAAGATTTGCGGGAAATGGATGAAGCCGAGCAAACCGTCCTTACCGACTTGTTATTCAGCATAGACAGGTATGATTTATATGGAAAAGTTGCCCTTCCCAAACATCATTCGTGTGAAGATATTCCTGACTTGTATCGTCTTGCGGCACAGCGCCATGGCATATTCATTAATCCTGCCCTAACAGAACCATTTGGTCTTACGTTGATTGAAGCCGCTGCTAGCGGACTCCCCGTGATAGCAACCGAAGAAGGAGGGCCAACTGATATTATCGCGAACTGTCATAATGGGATTCTTGTCAATCCCCTGGACACGAACTCCATTTCCAATGCACTCAAATCAGCCTTGAATAACCCTCGGCAATGGAAAAAATGGTCTAAAAACGGGATTACAGGGGTACGGCAGCATTATAGCTGGGATGCACACGTCAGCAGCTATCTGAAACAACTGCACCGCCTGCTTCGCCGGGAAAGAAAACAGATTCGTCGTGATATCGCTCTTTTCCAGCATCATGGGAAATCCCCCTTGCCCTTCAGCCATCATGTCATGATCTCCGATATCGACAATACACTTCTCGGAGATAGAGAAAGCCTGTCCCAACTGGTCGAATGGATCCGTATACGGAGCCAAACCATGGCATTCGGAATTGCCACAGGCCGTTCACTGGAGAGTACTGTCCGAACCCTCAAGGAATGGAAGGTTCCCATCCCTGATCTCCTGATTACTTCGGTAGGCAGTGAAATCCATTACGGAAAAACCTTACAGCCCGATCTCGGCTGGAAATTTCATATCCGTTATAAATGGCGTCGTTGCGCAATTCTTGAAGCGCTAAAAGACATCCCGGGAATCAGCCTGCAGCCTGATGATAACCAAAGAGAATTTAAATTGAGCTATTATGTTGATCAACCGGTTGCAACCTCGATTGACGACATCGCGCAACTTCTCAAAAAGCTGAATCTCCATGCCAAGCTGATTCACTCTCATGGTGAATTTCTGGATGTCCTGCCTGTCCGGGCATCAAAAGGCCTTGCAATCCGGTATCTTGCCTACAAATGGGGACTCCCCCTGAAAAGTTTTCTTGTAGCAGGTGATTCGGGCAATGATACAGAAATGCTTCTTGGGGATACGCTTGGTGTTGTTGTTGGAAACTATAGCCCCGAACTTCATCATCTTAAAGGCCAGACCCAGATTTATTTCGCCCAAAAGCATTTTGCAGCAGGCATCCTGGAAGGTCTTGCCTATTATGGTTTTGCGGACAAAAACCGAAATAACTTATCCTTGGAACATTTTAATGATTGACGATCTTATCCGTTATGCTGAAGAAAACCGGGATACGCTCTATGCCCTGCTGCGCCGCTACCAGGCACAGGAAAGACCATTTCTGCTGCACTCAGATCTGCAGCGCGAATTCAAAACACTATCTCAAGCCCATAATGCCGGTCAAATTGACTGCCCCGTACTGGAATCATATGTCCAGCATTTCCAGGAAGGGATATTCAACGCGCCCTGGGCATATTTTTCAGTAAGGGAACATATCGCCAGATGGCGTTACCTGCGTATTCACATTGAACACCTTCTTCCAGAGGAAATCAGCGTATCCGAATTTCTCCATTTCAAGGAAGAGCAAGTTCTGCCCGGGCAAAAAGACCGTCAAGTTCTTGAAATTGATTTTAGCGCATTTAACCGGGATTTTCCCCATCTTCAGGAAACCCGCTCCATCGGTCAGGGCGTATCCTTTCTCAATCGACAGTTGTCCAGCCAGATGTTCAGGCCTTCTAGTGAACTCGAATCCAAACTCCTGCATTTTCTGGGAGTGCATGCCATAGATGGTCAACCTCTGATGGTTGGCGAGCAAATCCAGAACGTAACAAAATTACGTGAAGCCTTGCGAATAGCCCAGGGCAGACTTGAAGGCTTCAATGAAGTCACTCCCTGGGAAAACTTTTCACAGTACCTGCGAAACCTGGGATTTCTCCCAGGCTGGGGCAATACTGCGGGAAGAGTTTCAAAAACCATGGGTCTTCTCGCTGAAATCCTTGAAGCCCCGTCTCCCGATTCACTGGCCACCTTTCTTGCCTGTGTGCCAATGGTTTCCCGCCTGCTTATCCTTTCTCCCCACGGTTATTTTGGACAGGATCATGTTCTGGGTCTACCGGATACCGGTGGGCAGGTTGTGTACATACTCGATCAGGTACGTGCCCTTGAAAAGGAAATGCGCGAAAGACTGGCTATCCAGGGTGTAACCACGGAACCCAAAATCCTCATTATTACAAGGCTCATCCCTGAGGCTCAGGACACAACCTGCAACCAACGCATGGAAAAAGTTAGCGGCTGTGAAAATACTTACATCCTGAGAGTCCCTTTCCGCCATTCGAATGGGGAAATTGTTCCCCACTGGATCTCCCGATTTGAGATATGGCCGTTCCTGGAAAATTTTGCGATCGATGTGGAAAAAGAAGCCCTGGCAGAACTTGGAAGCCGGCCTGATCTCATCATTGGCAATTATTCAGATGGAAATCTTGTAGCTTCAGTTTTAAGCAAACGCCTGGGAGTCACCCAATGCAATATTGCCCATGCCCTGGAAAAAACCAAATATCTTCATTCAGATCTTTATTGGGAAAAAAATGATCCGCATTACCATTTTTCATGCCAGTACACAGCAGATCTCATTGCCATGAATGCTGCAGACTTTATCATCACCAGCACTTATCAGGAAATTGCGGGAACTGAAAAAAGCATTGGACAGTATGAAAGCTATATCTCGTTCACCATGCCTGGGCTTTATCGGGTTATAAACGGAATCAACCTCTTTGATCCAAAATTCAATATCGTCTCACCTGGCGTAGATGTAAAAGTCTATTTCCCGTATACAGAAAAATCCAGAAGGATGAAATCCCTGATTCCTGAAATCGAAACCCTGCTCTTTGATTCAGATTCCAAGCCATTCGTCCGCGGAAACCTAAAAAACCATGAAAAACCCCTCCTATTCATGATGGCGCGGCTTGATCACGTCAAAAACCTGACTGGCTTCATACAATGGTACGGTTCTTCACAAAGGCTGCGCAATCTCGCCAATCTAGTCATTGTCGGAGGGCATATCAATCCCGACCAATCCTCTGATCATGAAGAAAAACAGCAGATTCAGCGCATGCATGAATTAATGGATCAGTACAGGCTAGATAGCCATGTACGCTGGCTAGGCCTGCGCCTTGATAAAAATCTTGCAGGAGAACTCTATCGGGTCATCGCCGATTTACATGGGGCATTTGTCCAGCCTGCACTGTTTGAGGCCTTCGGATTGACCATACTTGAAGCCATGTCCTGTGGCTTGCCCACCTTTGCAACCCAATACGGGGGCCCCCTGGAAATCATCCAGAACAACAAGTCAGGGTTTCATATCGACCCGACGGATGGGGAAGCCTGTGTAAACCAGATTGCTGATTTTTTAATTCGCTCCCGAAAAAACCCAGGTGAATGGAAACGGGTTTCGCAAGGTGCAATTGACCGGATCGAAAGCCGCTATACCTGGAAGCTATATGCTGAAAGAATGATGTCCCTGTCAAGGATTTATGGGTTCTGGAAATTCGTAAATGGACTTGAGCGCGAAGAAGCAACCCGATATCTTGACATGTTCCATTATCTGCAGCTTCGACCCATGGCTGCAGCGATAAAAGGGCAATGAGGGCTGGTTCTGTTTAGAATCTAGGCTTTACAGCACGCTTACACAAACCCATCCCTCATCACCCGGATTAATTTACCAGAAAGCATTTGGACAGGTAGCTACACCACCGGGTATATGGAATCATAAGGGAGCGGGTACTTCCAACCTTCACATGATTGTCCCGCTGTCTTCCCTAAGACTCATCCATCCTCAGGCAATGCAGCCTTGAAGAATGCATGTAAATTTGCAGTACCCCTGTTTGGCCCATTTCAATTCTTGACTTCTTCCCAGGCTTTTTGTGCAGATGGCGGCAAATGATCCATATGCTTCAGAAAAAGGGCCAGTGTCCAGATTTGCCCAGAGGTTAAGGAATTACGGAATGAAGGCATCGCTGTCAGCCGGATCCCGTGTTCAACTTTCCAGAAAGTTACTCCTTCAGGATCATCTTCCACTCCATCAGTAGCCAATTGCGGGGGTTTCTGATAAAGCCCTTTGGCTATATCCGAAGCTGCGGGAGTGCCTTGCGCAGTACCATGGCATATTGCGCAGTTTTTGGCATAAAGCTGTATTCCAGCGATAAGGTTGGCAGCAGTCAATGGAACTGGGTCAGGCACTTTTGGCGCTTCCCTTTTCAATGTAGCACGCAGGGATGTCTTGGCCATCCAGTACTCCAGCTTACTCGGTGTTGCATCAGCATTAGCTGGAATCAAACCACTGTGTATCAGAACATAGGCTCCCAGCAACAGGATACCCAGAGTAGCCCCAACGCCCAATGCAAAGCCCTTCATAATCTTTCTCCTCTTTCATTAAGGGTATGCAATACCCAATAACACTTTAAAATTTTCTCAACCATTTAGCGCAGACTTATACCTGAACAGTCCGGACACAAATAAGCTTAGTCAGCTAACTGAAAAGCCAGATTAGTTTTTTAACTGCCAAACCTTCACAAACAATTTCCCTGATCATGAATCACGATTTGAGGCAAACACTGAAAGTATGCTGGCTGAAACTGAAGTGAATCTTAAGATAGCTCAAAAACTTTACAGAAAATGGTAATATATGCAGAATTTTAACTGCTTCCGTCCAAGAACTGTGGTCCAACCCATTTGAGGCAAACTCCTGTTTCATACTGGAAACATCCCAGACACCAACCAATCCAGATTGATTTATTATGCGCATACTCCTGGTTGAAGATGACACCCTGCTAGGGAATGGGATCGAAGCAGGACTTAAACATTCTGGTTTCACTATAGACTGGGCCAAGAACGGGCATGAAGCCCAGCTAGCCCTGGAAACTGGAAGTTATGAACTTCTTGTCCTGGATATCGGTTTACCGATCATCAATGGCATGGATCTGCTCAAACGCCTTCGCCGGGAAGGAAATCACACACCAGTACTGATGTTGACTGCACGCGATTCCATTGCCGACCGTGTAAAGGGACTTGATGCCGGTGCAGATGATTATCTGTTAAAACCTTTCGATTTAAGCGAACTGGTAGCTCGCATCCATGCATTGACAAGAAGGGCACATGGCCGTAGCAGCACACCCATTCATTACACGGATCTCATCTTTGAACCTAAACAGTACTGGGTACGAAAAGGCAGTGAAACCATTCAGCTTTCACCAAAAGAAAGCGCCATCCTGGGGGCTTTACTGAATCATTGCGGAACCGCCCTGTCCAGATCACAGCTTGAAAACAGCCTTTACGGATGGAACGAAGAAATAGAAAGCAATGCTGTAGAAGTGCATGTCTATCACCTTCGTCAAAAACTCGGGGCCAATCTGATAAAAACCATACGCGGAGTGGGCTATCTTATCCGGAAAGAATCTTCTTGAAATACTTTTCAATACGGCGTCGCTTGACTTTACTCATGCTCGGAAGCATTTTTCTGGCATGGTCGGCCATGCTGCCATTAAGTTTTTTTAGTGCCAGAAATGAAATCAATCAGCTTATAGATGTTCAGCTTGAACAAAGTGCCCAAACGATCACCCTCCTTGACCTTCATAAGCTCAGGGTACTTGCAGATTCGACAGAAAAAGCAGATTCGGTCAACGACAAGGACGGGGACAATGATCGGCTAAACATGCAATTCCAGGTATGGACCCGTTCAGGGGAGCTCTTGACCCACAGTCCCGGTTCACCAGATTTTGCCTATGCGCCCAAAGATGGGTTCAGCACAATCACAATCAACACCAAACATTGGCGCACTTATGCACGCCATGATCCAAAAGGAAAATACCAGATTCGGCTATTTGAAAGCGTCAAGTCCAGAGAAAGCCTGATTAACCGGGATGCATGGCATATTGCACAATTTCTGCTGGTTGTCCTTCCCTTGCCCCTGCTCCTTGTCTGGTTGAGCATTGGCAAAGGTTTAGCCCCTCTACGGGTTATTTCCGACATGCTCTCCATCCGGAATGCAAAAAACCTGGATCCTGTCATTCCGGAAACGGTTCCCATCGAGGCAAAGCAGCTACTTGACTCAATTAACCACTTGCTTGAAGGACTGGAACAATCCCTTCTTCGCGAGCGAGCATTTACCTCTGATGCCGCCCATGAACTACGTAATCCGCTGGCAGCTATCAAGGTACAGGCCGAAGTGGCACTTGTTTCAGAAGATTCCGCTCAACGCGAACAGGCAATCAAGCAGGTCATCACCGGTGTTAACCGCCTGTCCCGTCTCATGCATCAACTGCTGATGCTTGCACGACTCGATCAAGCTACCTGGAGCTTCACAAAACCCGTTGATTTGGGAAATATTGTTGTTGAATGTGCAGGAGGTCTTGCAGACCAGGCGCTTACACGTGGCATATCCATGGAAGTCAAGGCGCAACCAGAATCGTACTGGCCAGGAGAAGCTTCCCTGCTTGTGACGATGATAGAAAACCTGGTAGACAATTCGATTAAATATGGAAAAGAAAATGGTCGAATCAGGCTTGGGGTCATAAGCAGGAAAAACCTGATCCTGCTCTGGGTAGAAGATGATGGGCCAGGTATACTGCCCAATGAACAGGAACGCCTTCTGGATAGATTCTACCGCTCAGACAACCATCCTGATGTGGAAGGTAGCGGTCTGGGCCTTTCTATTGTCAATAAAATCGTTGAAATCCATGGCGGAAAAATTCGTTTTGGTCAAGGAATCAATGGCTTTGGCCTTAAAGTGGAAATCCTGTTTGAGCATTTTCATCCTGTTTTAACCTGAAGCAGTGAATAAATGCTTCAGGTTCAGTTATAACATGACCTCTTGAGAACGAGAAGAATTCAATAAGATTAAAATTCTGTCAACAGGTCTGTCCATGTACAAGTCCTCCCCTGATTCACTTCATGAATAGACAGTATGGTGTGGATTTTTCCATTCCTTCCAAAAAAAGGTATCCAGTCTCAAAAAAGAAGAAGGCTTGGATCATGTCAGGTCCTAATCCAGGCCTCAATGCATCCTCCGCCAGCAGAGCGTGGGCCAACTTTTTACCCTGCGATGGATCTTGCCATTTAAACCTGCTTGTGCAAAAAATATCCGGAAATAATTTTGTCCAGAGGTTATGCAGAGAATACAGATGAATGAAATCGAAGATTTACAGAAAGCCATATTCAATACTATCCCGGACATGGCCTGGCTTAAAGACAGAAAGTCACGCTACATAGCCGTCAATGAAGCCTATATCGCAGCATGCGGACTCAAGGAGCATGAAATCCTGAGCCGCAACCCCCTTGATATATGGCCGACTGAATGGGCTGAAACTTACCTCAAGACTGACCAGGAGGTCATTCGAACCGGAAAGCGGAAACGATACGAAGAGTGGCGCTATGACCAAAATGGCAAATTACGATGGTTTGATACCATCAAAACCCCCTTTCGCAACTTAAAAGGTGAAATTATTGGCACAGCAGGCATCTCGCGCGACATCACCCAACGCAAGGAAGCCGAGGAAAATCTCGCCCGGTTCAACAGATTTTATGCCGTACGTAGCCAGACAAACCAGATTATCGCACGCACCCGGGATCGGCAGGTCCTGTTTTATAAAACCTGCAAGATAATCGTGCAGAATGGAGGGCTTAAAGCAGCCTTAATCGGGCTATTCAACAACTCCAGCCCTGGGCTCGACGCCACTTCCTTTTACCCCGGAAAAAACAGTATTGTTCATGGAATGAAGCGGCTATTGACCGAACTATTGCCTGATGATCTGGCTGGATTCCGCCGTCATGGAGCCCACGCCCTCATTTGCAACCATTCAGGTTCATTCCATCAGATCCCTGGGTTGGCAAGATTTGCCTCCTTGCATCATTCTTCGAGTTTTGCCCTGTTTCCTCTTGTCCAAGGTAAAAAACCCATCGGGATCCTGTTCCTTTTTGCAAAGGAAGAACATTTTTTTTCAGAAGATATCGTTCTGCTCCTTTCAGAACTGACTGCAGACCTGTCATTTGCCCTGAATTCAATTATTGATGGACAGCGTCGACAAAAAGCTGAGGAAGAATTATTTGAATCACGTCATCAATTACGTGAATTGTCCGCTTTTTTGCAAAAGATTCGCGAAGAGGAACGCTCAAATATTTCCCGGGAACTGCATGATGAACTTGGACAGACATTAACCGCGTTAACAATGGGTCTGCAATGGACAAAAAAGGAACTGCTTTCCCATCAGTCAAGAATCAGCAGCAAACTGGACTCACTTATTGAACTCACACAGACAACCACTGAATCAGTTCGACGGATTGCGTCAGATTTACGTCCACTCATGCTCGATGAACTAGGGCTTGAACCTGCTATCGAATGGCTGATAGAAACTTTCTCCGAACAGAGTTCAATCCAGATCGAATTCAAGTCAGAAATATCGTCAAGACAGTTCAGCAGCGAAATCAATACAGCATTGTTCCGAATCCTCCAGGAATCCCTTACTAATGTCAGTCGCCATGGTGAAGCGACACAGGTCAGTATCGACATCACTGAAACCGGAACCGATATCCAGATGCGTGTCAAAGATAATGGTTGCGGAATCCAGGATATTGGAGCAGCCTCTAAAAAAAGCCTCGGTCTTATCGGTATGCGTGAACGGGCATACATGCTCGGTGGTACATTCAGCATATCCAGCCAGGAAAAAGCTGGCACAATGATTGAGGTCATCATTCCCAAAATATCAGGAGTCACAGCAAGACATGATTGAAATCCTGATAGCAGACGATCACACAATCTTTCGGGATGGTCTCAAACAGATTATCAGTGACGAACCCGACATGGTCGTAGCAGGTGAAGCCATGGATGGTAACGAAGTCCTTCATAAAATCCGTGAACGTCACTGGGATCTCCTGATCCTGGACATGTCCATGCCTGGTAAAAACGGCATTGCACTGATCCAGCAAATCAAGGCCCTCTATCCTGATCTGCCGGTTCTCATCCTGAGCATGCACCACGAAAACCAGTTTGCCATTCAGGCCATCAAGGCTGGGGCTTCAGGTTATATCACCAAAAACAGTGCTACCAGCCAACTCATTGATGGTATCCGGAAAATTTTCAGCGGGGGAATGTTCATGAGTTCAGGCATTGCAGAAAAATTTGCCATGCTGTTACGCAACCCCTCCAGTTCCCTGCCTCACACATTACTGACTGCACGCGAATTCCAGGTTTTCCAGATGCTGGTTGAAGGCCAGAAACTTTCACAAATCGCCGCCACCCTTACACTTAGCATCAAGACTGTCAGTACACATAAAACAAACATCCTGCAAAAAATGAACCTGGCCACTACGGCAAGCCTGGTACATTACGCCATTAGACAGCATCTTTTTGAGGATGGGCTCTGATTCCTCTCAGAAAAATCCTAGTAAAAAATCGGAGTTTGCCGATTAATTTCTCCCTACCTCTAGCCTATGATGATTTCAATATCATTCGATGCTGGAGATGTCATGCGCATGACCCGACCCGTATGTCGAGCAGAAAACGGCATGGTAAGCACTGCCCATTATCTGGCTTCTGTACAGGCACTGGATATACTCAAGGAAGGGGGAACTGCCGTCGATGCTGCCATTTGTGCGGCTTCCACCCTCGGTGTGGTTCTTCCTCACATGATTGGCATCGGTGGCGATGCGTTCTGGCTTATTTACAATGCCCGCAGCAAAAAGCTCTCTGCCCTTAATGGCAGTGGCTATTGCGGCCGCCATGTCAACATTGAACACTATGCAGGCCATCAAGCTATTCCTGCACGGGGACCTTTATCAGCCATAACTGTTGCAGGGGCTGTAGATAGCTGGGATCTGGCCTATCGTGATCATGGCAGATTGCCACTGGCAAGGCTTCTTGAACCTGCCATCCATTATGCCCGCAATGGATTTCCAGTCAGTGATGACCTGAGCCGCTGGATGGCAGAAGATCAGAAAGAACTGAATGCTGATCCAGGTGCTTCCAGTCTGTTCCTGAATCATGGGCACGCCTATGCGCCAGGGAGCCTGCTCAAGCAACCTGCCCTTGCTCAGACCCTGGAGCACATTGCCCAACAAGGGCCCAGATATTTTTATACCCATACTAGTCGCAGTCTGGCTAGCTACCTAAGCAGCCGGGGCGGACTTTTAAGTCCAGATGATTTTACCGACTATCACGCCCGGTGGGTCAACCCCATTTCAGTGCCCTACCGTAACTGCCAGGTACACCAGGTTCCTCCCCCATCACAGGGTATTGCGGGATTAATGATCCTGAATTTCCTGAATGGTCTTGACCTATCCTCCTATAGCGATAACTCTTCTGCCTATTACCACGCATTAATCCAGGCCGTGAAATGGGCATTCAGTAAACGGGACCGCCATCTGGGTGACCCGGGATTTATTGACATTCCAGTTTCCAGACTGCTTGATCCCCTGCTTTCTGACAGTGAAAGATCGATCTGGCTCAATGATTCATCCCAATCCCACCTTAACCGACCCGGTGGCAGCGATACCAGTTTCATCTGTACGGCTGATCGGGAAGGAAATGTCGTGGGCCTTGTTCAAAGCCTGTATTTTGACTTTGGTGCCTGTATGGCTGATCCGGAATCTGGTGTCCTGCTGCAGAACCGTGGCCATTTCTTTTCACTGGATCCACTTCACCCCAATTTTTTAAAACCAGGCAAACAATCCGCCTCGACCTTGATGTCCGCCATGGCATTCAAAGACGGATTGCCATTTATGGTTTATGGCACGCAGGGAGGCGAGGGACAACCGCAAACGCAAACCTCCATTCTTACCCGCGTAGTCGATTTTGGACTGGATGTACAGGCTGCCATTGAAGCTCCCCGTGTCCTTTACGGACGTACCTGGGGGGATAGTGCCAGCAAGCTCCTTATCGAAGATAAGGCTGGAAACAAGGTGTTTGAAGCTTTATCCGGGGAATGGGGTCATAACCCGGAAGCCGTTCCCTGGCCCTACCCCCGCATGGGAACAGCCCAGGCTATCCGTCTTAAAGGCCCATGGTCGTCAAGCTTCGAAGGTGGGGCCGATCCCCGCGGTGAAGGACTGGCCCTCGGTTACTGAAGACGACTTAAAGGAGATGCTGATATGGAAATAGACTTGCTCATCAAAAACGTACGGGTTCACGATGACAAACCACTTGTAGACATTGCCATTCACGATGGCAAAATTGTGGCCATTGAAACAGGAATAAACACTAAAACCCATGAAACCATTGATGCACAAGGGCGTGCAGCCATACCAGGTTTCGTCGAGCCTCACCTCCATATCGATAAGGCGTTTCTGCATCGACGTCTGCCGGCAGTACAGGGGACGCTGGAAGAAGCCATCCGGGTAACTGGTATTCTTAAAGGCAAACAGCAACGACAGGATGTCCTGGGCCGGTCCAGACGAGTCCTGGATATGGCGGTAAAAAACGGAACCATAGCAATCCGGGCCCATCCTGACGTGGATTTGATTCAGGGCCTGATTGGAGTCGAAACATTACTTGAACTGAAGGAAGAATACCAGAATCTGCTGGATATCCAGATTGTGGCTTTTCCCCAGGAAGGCATCATCAAATCAGCCGGCACCCTTGAACTGATGGAAGAGGCAATGGGCATGGGAGCAGACGTGGTAGGAGGATGCCCTTATAACGAAGTGTCCTGGACAGACACGCAACGTCACATAGACATGGTATTTACCATGGCGCAAAAGCATGACGCACATATTGACATGCACGCGGATTTCGCGGACGACACATCTGATCATCGCTTTGCTGCAGCTGCCTATATTGCCCAAAAAACCATGGATACTCATTACGAGGGAAGGGTTTCATTAGGTCATGTAACCAGTCTTGGCGCACTTGATCCAGATGAAGCCAAGCCCGTCATCGAACTCCTGCGCCAGGCACAGATCAATATTATCACTTTGCCTGCGACAGATTTATATCTTGGGGGACGCAAAGATACCAAAAACCAGCGCCGGGGTCTCACGCCTGTCCGTTCACTTACCCAGGCCGGAGTCAACGTTGCCTATTCTTCCAACAATATCCGAAATGCCTTTACCCCCTTTGGCAAAGCTGATCCCCTGGTCATCGGGAACATGCTCGCCCACGTCATCCAGTTTGGCACCCTGGATAACCAGGCTGCGATATTGCGCATGGGCACGCAAAATGCAGCCAAAGCGATGGGAATAGAAAAAGCCTATGGCCTGGAAGTCGGTAAACAGGCTGATCTTGTCATTCTTGACACCTTTGAGGTAGCCGATGCCCTGCTTGATATTCCACCCCGTTCCTGGGTGATCAAGCGAGGCAAGATAACTGTTGTCACCCACTATAGCTGTGAAATCCACCATCATCATCAAGGAGGTAAGCAATGAAAAAACCACCAGCCGAAATCGTCGCCTCACTTCTGGCCATTACAACAATCCTGCTTTCGCTTCCACCCTACAATCTTCCACCATGGGCGGTATTTATTAGCTGGGCAGGTACATTCGCCATGGGAGGGCCGTCCCGTGAGAACCTGGGGCGTATCTGGAGAGTCATGCCCATCGGCTCCTTTTTTGCAATGATTATCACTCTTTCATTTTTCAAGGCTTCGCATTATTTTTCAGGCACGAGCTTCATCATCTCGCAAATGGTTATTCTGTTTGTATTCAATACAGCTTTGCTATTGATTGCGCGTATCAAAACCTTCGCTTTTCCGCCCGGCATGTTTTTTGGCTTTGCTTCTTACTTTGCAACAATGTTTGGAGGGTTCGGACCTATTCCCAAAAACCCTTATGCCGCTTTTGTTGCAGTCGTCATCATGAACGCAATCGGTCCAGCTTATGCATGGATTAACTATAACTTTGCATCTCATCGGGAACATCACGCCTGATCCTGAAACAGGCCAGAAACCAAACAAACCAAAAAACTGCAATCAAGAAACCAAACCATCCTATCGAGGGGAACATGAATGAAGTTCAGAATACCAGGAATCATGGCCTGTACACTAGCGGGCCTGTTTACGGCAGTGACAAGCTATGCCAACTCGTTCAGCAGTGCCATTGATAGCGGGAAGGTAAGCGGCTACCTGCGGGCTTATGAATGGAGCAATAGTAACCGATACTTCTCATCCACTAACAACAATACCTTTGTCATCGGCGGAAAACTCAAGGCAGAAAGCGGGGTGGTGGATCATTTTTCTGCAGGGGCAGCATTCTATACCGCCCACAGCCCAGGTCTGTCTTCCAACCCGAATCAATCGGAACCTACCCTGGGTACGGACATTGATACTCTGGGTGAAGCTTACCTTAACTATCATAACCAGTCAGTCAACGTGCGTCTTGGCCGTCAAAAAATTGAAACTCCTTTTGCCAACAGTGCTGATTACCGGATGATTCCAGCCCTGTACGAAGGTGCTACGCTCAATTTTCTGGCAACCCACGATCTAAGCTTTACTTTCGGCAGAATCACCCGTTACAAAAGCTGGACAGATAACACCTTTAACCGTACAAACAATGAAACAGCCGGCCCTTTTACCAAGTTCCCGGGGATTGTTAACAACGGATTCTGGTATGCAGGCATTCATGATTCATTAAATCAGCAAACCAGAACCCTGACCAGCCAGGGCTGGTATTATGATTTTTCAAACATCGCCCACCTGGCTTTTATCGATGAAAAACTGGCACTCAAAGAAACAAAGTCATTTAACCCCTTCGTCGGGCTTCAGTATGTCAATGAAAAAAGTGAGGGCCAGGAGCTGTTTGGCAAGGTAGATGCCCGTGCCTACGGGATCAATATTGGTGGATCATTCAGTCAGGACAGCCTCTCTCTCGGAGCCATTCATATACCTGCCAAGATCGGCACCTTCAACAACGGAGGGCTTGCTTCTCCCTATACTGATGGCTATGGGTCTGCTGCATTGTATACAGGAAACATGCTGTTACCCACCGAGGGTCTGGGAAGCGGCAACGCCTATGTAGTTTCGGGTAGCCATGTTTTTAATAGCCAGTGGTCTGGCTGGGCTGCCTACAACCGGTTTAACCAAACCTCCAGCAACAGTCCGGTTCAACCCATCAATGAATACGTCATCAGCCTGACTTTCCTGCCAGAAGGATATTTCAAGGGTGTAAAACTGAACGATATGCTGGGATACGCCACATCCTCCGGAAACAGCCATCATTTCATCCAGAACCGTCTGATGGCTCAATATGATTTTTAGGCAATACCCTTAATGAAAGGACATCGGACAGGTTAACACTGCCCCTGAAAAAACCACTTTTCCCTTAGCTTGTGTTGCATTCATGGCCGCGATCCTCGCGGTCTTTTTTTCTATTCTGATAAAGCTGATCCAGATTACAGTCACAGGAATCAAAACCGCCAGGTGTCTTCGTGATTCACATCCTGACTACCGATTTTACTATGCGGGCTTATTACCTGTAATGAGAACACCCTCCGCATCACTCCCGCTCACGCAGTATCTGCTTCCGCCTTTGTGATTCTGCAGCAAACTCCTCCATATCAGGATCCAGGGCATTGCGGGCGGAAACAATACCTACCAGACTCCCGTTCTCTAAAACTGGCACATGGCGAAACCCCTTTTCGTGCATAAGAAGCAGCGCATAACCAAAAGACTTATCTGGATCAATGGTCTGCGGTGAAGCAGTCATAACTTCGGCAAGACGTGTCGTCTTGGCATCAAGGCCTCGGGCAATAACACGAAATACGGCATCCCGCTCTGTAAAAATTCCAATCAGCTGATTGTTTTCCATGATGAGAATGGCGCCAACCTGCCTACGCGCCATCCTTGCCGCAGCTTTACTGACAGTTGTTTCTGGCGAGGCTGTAAGAAGCCTCTTCCGCTCCATGACCAATCTGACTCGCTGACTAAACATACCCCACCATCAAACCTGAATTATACGCTGCAGGAAATCCTGTATGTACAGGCTTATAATACGGTTACCCGATTCCGCTGCACTTTTGTAGATCATCACGCATACTAGGCTTTTTCAACCCATCCATTTTGACTTTAATCAAAACCTGCGGAAAAAACCTGGGACTCAAACAATGAACATCAAATACGTGAATACCCTGAATGCCAATTCCCAGCAAAAAAATAACAGGCATTTCAACAAAGCCTTTTTCTCAATGCCTACATGAATTCTTGCTGTGCAGAAAAAACAATCATTAAATCAATAAGCTGAACCATATCTAGAAGCAGCTGGCACAAGTTTCTGCTGCCAAAACCAGAACCATAATTAAATATCATCTCGACGGGCATGTCTCACTGACATAATTCATGCAGTACTGGTTAAAGTTCTACTGCCCTGCATCCAAATTTCGGCCAAGGCACAAGTTTAAACCCGCATCATTCCTTAAAACTCCATCCCTTGTATTTCCAGTCTGTACCCTTAAGGGTAAGGATTCCACAAACGACTACAAATAACGTAAGTCCAATCCTTATCATCCCATATTGCAGATCAGGGTACCTGGCGACAATCTTAACCTACCCAGTTCCCTTTCATATGCAGAATCGTTTCTGTGCCATAACCTGGCTAACCCATACTTTTTTCAATGATTCACCAATAGGCATTAACTCTTTTTGGCATGCCCTGGATCCATCCGGCCTGATTCACGGTCGCATCAGGAGCAGCACGCTGGATTTCCACTGTTCATGCCCATTTGCAATCTTCCTGGAACTCTTGCTACAGTGGCCATGGTTGGCAGGAAGAAAATGTTCGGATGATGGCTGATTAGCCTTGGTGCATATCAGGTAATGGGCTGAATCAAATTAGCCATGGGAATATGAATCTTCCCGTTTCCTCATATTCCACAACCCGGGTTCTGCGAGCGGTTCATTCGTGAGTAATGAGCCTGGCCATGTATGGCAAGGAAAATAATACAAGAAACAGGAAATTATGAATTTTAGCAAGTGAACAAGCCATCAATATTCTCCGAGAGCATAATTACCCATGCAGTAAAGCATTTTTAAACGCAAAAAATGCAAAAAACCAGAACAAGACCATGTATTCAGAATCACGAAGACATATCTATTCCCCTATCCGAAAATTAACCCCTGATCTCACAGCCAGGCCTTTTTCATATGGCCTCCAGCTCGCTGGCCACAGTTTAGCCATTAAACTGACCCATTAACCCCATAACTATAAAATAAACAGGGCTTGTACATCCTGTCATCCCTGTCAGGAGGACGCTGAAAAATGAACCTGATCGCGACCCCCATCTTTTGCTGCATATAAGGCCTCATCAACTTTTTGCAGCATTTCATCCAGAGTCTGCGTACTATCTGAATAATGTGCGCCTATGCTGACTGTAATAAAAAAAGACTGCAGGACAGCCCGAATTTCCCGCCCGCCTATTCCGTCATGTATACGTTTGCTGATTGCAAGCAGGTTCAGCCTGTCACAATCTGGTAGCAGAATAAGAAATTCATCCCCTCCCCAACGGGCTGCATAATCATATTCACGTTTTAATGACTGGATGATAACTGCGACCTCGCACAACGCCAAATCTCCTGCAGCATGCCCATAGTTATCATTGATTCGCTTGAAATAATCAATATCCAGCAATAATAATCCAAATGAACTTCCCTGGCGTGCATGACGGGCAATCTCCTTGTCAAGCCTGTCAGTCATGCCGCGTCGATTAAGCAACCCGGTTAATGGATCAATTTCAGTGAGGTGCTGCAACTCGTCTGTTCGTTCACGTACCTTATTTTCCAGTTCATGATTGGTATCATTTACATATTTCGCCATTCTCGAAAACGATTCAGCCAGCATTCGGATTTCACCTGCACCCTGAACGCGTGGAACAAAATTAAAGTCGCCCTGCTGAATCCTGTCACTGGAGATTTGTAAGGCGGAAATAGGTTTCATTACCCATCTATGCAATGCCTGTGCCATAATAATCAAGGCGATAAGAAAGGTCACACCCAATATAAACGGCATAAACATATTATGCTCAATCAGCATCACGTTATGCACATCCATAAAAGTCAGATCATACCACCCGATTTCAGGAAGATAAGCCACTCCAAGCAGGTGTTTCGTTCCGGCATAATCAACCCAGAACGTTTCAATTTTATTGGGATTCTTTTCAAGATACTTCATCGCTAGCTGCAATTTTCTGATGTCATTCTGATTCTTGAGCAGAATGCCAACCTTGATATGCTGGCTTGCACTCTTGGCAACACTCATGTAATCGATAAGTGCTGGATCCGTATCCAGCTGGATCGCCATGTCTTTATCTATAATGAGGTTATGTATGCCGTGCCGCGAAACGCTAACGCTTTCCTTCAAAAAATGCTTGAGGTTAATTCCTGTACCCACCACCCCCAGAATCTTTCCCCGGCTTCTGACCAGAACGTTAATCCAGACTTTGGTTACATTGAGATGTACATCAGGATTAACATTGATCTGGAAATCCTTGTCGTCTTTGACCGTTGCATAAAACCAACTGTCATTCGGATTATCCGGTGACAGAACATATCGGAGCTCTTTGCCCTGATACTGGTTTTTTGCATCATTAAAATAATAGTTTCCAGAATCTGCAATGGCTGCGAAATAATTATGATCTTTAAAATGCAGTCTATAATTTTCCAGAACATTGATACCTCGATCCCTGATTCCAGGATTATTGTCATGCAGTGCCATCTGGATGATGGCTGGATCAGAAGCCATCTTTCTGGCCAGTGCAATTTCGGGAATCAACGGTAACAGAATACGGTATTTGTCAAAAATCACCTGACGCTGAGAAAACTGTTGCCCCCATGCGTCATTGACCTGATTCATCCATCGTAGGGATAAATACCAGGTAATTAACATGAACCCAATGAAAATCAAGGTCATTAACAGCAGGAATCGCAATTTTAATTTCATGGCGGTTATCTTGCCTGTGATAGGCATGCTCTTGTTATCCAATTCAAGCCACTTTTATGAGTCCCTGGTAATCCAGGAATCTGTGAATCAATGGGCAATCCCCCCTTTTATAACCTCGGATATTGTTTATGATGCTTTATCTGTCCCTATAGCCTATAGAATTTTGGAACAAGCTAAATATCCCTTAAAACAGCATGCCTCATTGCAGGCATCCTGACCAGATTAACCTTTAGAGTAAAAAAAGAGAAATAACTGGGTCATCAGTACCAACTTACTCATGAATGCTGCGATTGCTGCCATGTAGCTCCTCATTGAATCCACATGCGCATACCTTGAGAAATGCGCCGCAGCGATGCTTTAATTCGTATCTCACGCACAACTTTTCTTGTATATTGAACTGTCATACTGTCATTATGATACATAAACAGAAAATGAAATTATTTTTCCAATGACTATTTTAAGCCAAAAAATAAACACATGTTCTATGTGAGCATTACAATCAGGCAACCGGGATCCAGATAAGGAAAATGGCATATCCCAAAATTCACCAATCAGGGCACCAACCAGACAAAGGATTACCTGTAACCTGAAAATTTCAAACCTGCAATTAACCTGAGCGGTGGGAATATAAATTTCGGGGTATACCCAGCACAAACCTAACATACACTCGAAGAAAGGTGGAAAGCCATGATTTTGGACACAACAAAAGAATGGGAAAAACGTGAAACAGCAGAGGAATTAACCGACATTATTCACGTAACCCAGGAAATGGGGCAAAGACTTGCACTCGAAGTAAATGAAGATCTCTATGAAGACGTGCAGGGCCTAAATCACCTCCTTCAGGAAGCCTACTTCAAGGCAGCATCTATTCGACAAAAACTAACCCCAAAATGAAGGCCCTGTTCAAATTATCAAGCAGTTTTTCCCAACCACCAGAAAATTGCCAAAAGGAATAGTTCATGCAATGGAGTCTATCTAAAAATTTCGCCTCAATCACTTCTACGGTTTTACAAATTTAACCCTGGACAAACGGCTTGTACTCCTGAAACTGCAGGCATGACTCATCTCAACCCAAATGGCCAAACTCTTCCACACGGCACTTCAACGATAAAGCTATCTACAAAAGTTCTTTTCTTGGTTTTCAACCAGTCATTCAAAATCTGTTCTTTTTAGGTAAATAATTCCATGTTGCACCTTGGGTAAATTCAGTTACCTAAATGTAATGCTCGGCTATCCATACTTCTTCTCATGAAACGAGATGGCATAACTTTCAGGCTTACATATATTGAATACCCTCTGCAATTGAATCCATAAATACACGAGCACATTCTTCCCGCCCGAAACAGGTTTCATCTCCTCCCAGGATTCTGCATCCAGCCAGATTGGCTATAAATTAGAATCATGGAATTCATTCCTGATAACAATTTTGTGGCTTTTTCAGAATGGATGCCGGTTTATGGTCATAGCGTGAACCACCACCACCCATGGATTCCAAGAACGCAATCAGGTTTGGAACAAGATTCTCACAACACCCAATGACACCAAAAATCTGAAAACCTTGCATAAAGCATACTGCGCAACAAAGCTAAGCATTTCGGATAACTTATGAGTTCCAGAAGATGCTATAACTGGTGGATTTTTTTGGTCATTCTGTTGAAAGGGTTGATTTTTTTCAATAGCTCTTATGACCCCTGCCATCGCTTTCTCTAGTGACTCTTCCTCGCCAGGTTTTAATCTAATACCTTGATCTTATTTGACTTTCCATTTAGTTCGCCAAAATCTATTAGTTCGCCAAAATCTATCTCAAGAATATAATTGGTTTGAAAACCGCCCTCTTCTGATTCATTCGCCATATTTTTTCTCAATTTATAAAATAATCTTTTTGTTTGAGCGGCTATATTAAGTGCAATGGGAGCTGCAATCCTTCTGTCTGATGTGTGAAGCGATCGGGTAATCTCGCACAACCCAATAATGCTCCTCAATTCACTAGGAACAGCAATGCGGAAATATAGTTCGTCCCCTCGTCGTTGCAGATATGGGATTTTTCTGGACATGATTACCTGGGCTTTGTGCTCTGTAGCACTCTTTTGATTAATTACAAAAAGCCCATGAATAATCAATAAAATACAACCAGCTCAGTGACTTAAAATCGTGGAAGGTGTCTATCGAAACATGCGCTAAAAGTCGCTTGAACACTAGCATTGGACAATATGTCCTTTCACACTTACCACGTTTCTTACCACGTTTACTATCTCAATAAATGTAAAATTATAGCCCATAAACAAGTATATTGTTTACTTAAGCAATATATGTGATCTTTATAGTAAAGAAATCATGAATAATCACTTATTGGCAATAGTTACGACTTCGATATTAGGTAGGTTTTTTTAAGAGAACTAAATGTTGATGTTTTGATTTCTAAACATCAATTCCAACCACTTTTGAAAATTGGTTAATTAATATGAATGATATTGAATCGTTTATTAATAAAACTTTAAAGTTAGATCTTGGAACGATGGTTTCAACTCAAGGATTACAATATTTAAGCTTTGGTATTATGGGAACAATGATTGAATTTTTGGGAGCATGCTTTGATTCTAAAGGTTTTTTTAAAGGCGGGTTATCTCGACTTAGATTCTCGGAAGCTATCCAGAAACTAGACGCATTTCAGGGCTACAGAGGTTACGATGTTAAAAACTCTAAGCATGATTTATATAAGAACATGCGATGTGGTATGGCCCATATTGGGAGACCTGACAAGGGTGTTGCATTTGCAGAACGTAATGATCCTATAAATGGAGAAGATCATTTGAAAGTCCTTCCTATAGAGGATGGCACTAAAAGGTTAATTCTCGTATGCGAAGATTTATATTGTGATCTTTCTAAGGCAGCAGATGAGTTGTTAATTAAAATGAAAAGCGGTGATAAATTAATAAAAAAGAAACATACAGAACTATTCTTAAATTTGAAATTGAAAACATTAAAATAAAGGAAAAAGTAGAATGGGAAAATTAAATAAAACCTTGCAGCTTTTAATGATTTTTACCATGTTTATAAGCATCCTATGCTCTTATATCTCAAAACATTACCAGTCAAAATTAATGAGCCAAGCAGCCTTAGGTGTGGCTGTATTGGCTCCATTACCTAATAGCCAGGACTGGAAAGATAAGCTAAAATTTAAAAAAAAGACCGGTTATTATTTTAATATCAGCATTGGTTCGGGGGTTACAGCCTTGATCTTGAATGCGGTTGTAATATTTCTTTAGTTAATTCTCTTAGAGTTTAAGTTTTTGGGGGGAAGCCAGGAAAGTGTTTAAAATTTATTGGCAAGCTACTTTATTTGCGCTGTCTTTCTTGTTGGATTAAAACAACACTAGGAAAAAAAATTTATTATTAGCTGGATGTTAATTAGCCTTTAGCATATCTAGAATTTCAAACATGCACATATCGAGAGAATCAGTTTCAAATTTACATGCTTCATAGTTAAGATTGTAGGCAATATCAGGAATTTCGTTCGGAGTATAGAAAGTTTCCTTTATAGGCTTTGCAAATCTATTCCCGGCAACATAGTGAAGATAGAATTGGGAAAAATCCTCCAGATTTTCTTCATATTCATGACAATATGCCATCACCCATATTTCATGGTGTTGTTCATAACAATTGTTTGCTGGTGGAACCAATGCAAAATAATTGGTTCCATAAAGCAACATTTGCGTTCTAGCAGATATATAATTCATAATAAATAACAGGTTGTACTGTACTTTTAAAAAAATTCTTGGTACCCTAGGCAAGCCATTAATAGGGGAGCCAATATGAATGCATATGTAAGACTAATTTTTGAATCATTAAAGACATCCCATTCAGCCCTAAACTTATATACTCATAATGAAGGAATTGAAAAAAATGATTACATAGAGTTAAATAATAAGACTATCCCTGTTTATGAGTCTGAATTATGGACAGCAAAACAAAGGGCTGGATCATCAATCCACGAAGTTTCCTATCGCGCATGTTTTAAGTCTCAGCTCCCAAAGTTTTTTGTTTCTGCATTGACTAAAGAAGGGGACTGGGTATATGACCCATTCTCAGGTCGGGGGACCACGGCCATTGAGTCGGCTCTTCTGGGAAGACGTGTTATTGCAAATGATGTGAATCCCCTCTCGAAAATTTTATTGGAACCTCGGTTATCTGTTCCAACTTCAAAGGAAGTTGAAGACAGGCTTTCTTTGCTTAAGTTTGATAGAAATCTTAAGGATGATATTGATTTGTCAATGTTTTATCATAAAAAAACAGAGATTGAAATCTTATCGTTGAGAAAATATTTATCGGAAAAGTTATCAGGTGGCAAGGAAGATGCTATTGATAAATGGATTCGTATGGTGGCAACAAATCGACTAACTGGGCATTCTCCAGGTTTCTTTTCTGTATATTCATTGCCCCCAAATCAAGCTATTTCGCCTGAACGTCAAAAAATAATTAATACAAAATTGGGACAAACACCGGCTTATAAAGCAATTATTCCTCTAATTCTTAAAAAATCCAGTCAATTATTGGCGGGATTAAATCATTTTGACATCCAAAATTTAAGAGCATCTGCACGGAGCAAAATACTACTAAATCATGATGCCAGACATACCCCCGAAATCTACAATAACCAGGTAAAATTAACCGTTACATCACCCCCGTTTTTGGATATCGTTCAATATGCGCAAGATAACTGGCTTAGATGTTGGTTCAATGAAATAGATTCCAAACAGGTTTCACAATCTATAACCATGGCAAAAACCATTCAGCAGTGGTCTGACATTATGCGTGACGTGTTTTGCGAATTATTTCGAATTA
Source organism: Pseudomonadota bacterium (assembly GCA_028873515.1). GTDB lineage: Bacteria > Pseudomonadota > Gammaproteobacteria > Burkholderiales > REEB80 > REEB80. Next base: position 27,825 of record JAGWIG010000022.1, read on the forward strand.
CAATTCCTGGTGGATGGGTGGCTTTTGAGGTAGGTGAGGTAAAAAAAGGATCAATTAAACTTGATGAATTGGTTATACCGTTAGGCGAAGAGGTTGGATTCAATTGTGTTGGTATCTTGATTAATTCACAAAAATTTACCAAGACATCAAACATATGGGGAATAAAAAATAACGCGATAGGAACCAATACAAATCGAATTGTTCTATTTAGAAAATCATGATGTAATAAAATATATTATCGACTTATTGGTATAACTTACTACCTACCCTCTAAGTCGTTACCTAATGTTCTGGAGAATATTTGCTTTAGATAATTTTCCCAGCCGCCTTCTTTATAATCGAATGCATATCTACGAATTCTTTCTAATAAGGTCAAATCAAGTTCAATTTCACCAGTGACCGCATTACATTTGCGTTGTAATTTTACGAGTAGACTTTGCCATCCGCCATCACCCTTTGTCTGAGGGGCCTGTTTGAAGAGAGCTTCCATTTCATTGCGATTTAATATTAGCTTTTTCATTTTTTTCCTATTTAAACAATTACCCTAAACTTCATAAGCCCTAACACCACCACTCTAGATCTGACGAATTAGCTTAAACGACACATATTTTGCAGGCATTAGATAATTTCACAAAAAGCGGGATAGGTCGAATAGGGCATTACTTCCCTTAGTAACTATAAGAATATTTAAGGAAAAAATAAAGTGTATTGAGCTAATTTTATGCTAATTCCCAAGGCAAGTTGCGTTTGCCGTCAACGGGTTTTAATTTACCAGAAATTCTTAAGGATTGAGCAGCCCACCGAATATCGTATTGCCATGTGTATAAAAGACTGCCGGAAGCCTTTAATTCTGGCTCATAATGCTCCCAGATATATTTGGATATATCCTTGGGCCACCCTTTTCCTTTCATGGAACGTAATGCTTCAATTATCCATCCTTTCATATCTTCTCGTGTTGTCATCATATCCCTTCTAATTTAAAAAAAAAACTGAAAAATAGGAACTTTAATAGATGCCAATACCTAAACTTCCTAACTGCCTCCCTTATCACCACGACAATCCTGCTATTGGTCAGGGGTTTAATCAGATAGCGCTCGTTCAATAGCTTGGTGCTGACGGCATTTTTAATTGAACCGCTGTTTTATCATCTTGGTGAATAATAACCTTAACAGCCCTTCCTGTGTTTGTACCAAGATATTGTTCCATTTCGGCGACTAAATAAGGAAATATATAGCGTAAATCAGCAATTTCCCCTCTGCTACGTACTGTGGTAACCCAGTCTTGTACCGGTTTTTTGGTTGCTAGAAAAGCCTTAACATCAAGAGCGTCAAGAGAGACAAATCTCGTGTAGATTGTTCTAGATAAAATTAATGGGGAATATCCTGTAATTCCATATGTAGGAGAGTACGTAGTAGTTGATGAGTAACTACCTAAATTACCGTAAGTATTCAAGGTTCCATATGTTGAAGCAGAAGCAATGCCAGTCTGCCCCCAAACAGGTAGTTCTGTGGTGGTTTGTTGAGTATGGGGTAGGCTTATTCCATAACCAAGAAAAATAACAACATCGGCCATGGTAGCAGAATTTTCTTTTATAAATCCTTTTCTCTCTAATGCCTTATTAACTTCTGACGAAAATTCGATAAATTGCAAATCAGTTTCACTAACTCCTTTATTACCAGGGGCAATGTAATATTTGTTGCGGGATAATGCATTGGTTTTGCATACGAATTCACAGCACCTTGAATTGGTGGTTTAAATGATAATGAAGAACAGGCAGATAACAAAAGAAAGCAACAGCATTCAATTAACAATTTACAGGATGAATGAGACATATTTATCCCTTTTTTAGTTTTTTTCTAAATACCCTCTGTTCCGCCATGGTTACAAAGGTAATGGTTACTTTGACAAATTACCCATCCTTTATCCTGAGCTCAAAGTATCCTTTTTACGTAAATCAGAAACAATATTCCAATAAGTATTTTCATTGGTTTATCAAGCCAGATACTGTCGCGCTCCCAGTATGTCATCTGGCTGGCTCCTGTTCAATTCATTTCATACCTGATTCCCTGTGATTCCCTACTTTTTCTCTTAGTGGTAATAAACCTGTCATTTTTTATCTGGAATGAGTATTTACAGCCCAGACTAAGTATTTTTTCATGCTTTACCCAAGGCTTGTTTGGCTCCACCAACCCGATTGACTTAAGACGAATACTTCAGTGGACTGACCCTGATGCCAAACCAGGTAATCACTAATATAATGATGAGGATTACAATGGAATTAATTAAAAGGTCTGAGCCAATGCTTTACCATGATCCATTGTTCAGCAATCATAATGTCTGGCATCATTCTGGAACACCCTGTGATAAAACTATGTAGCAGACACAAGTTCAAAAGTTAACGGTCTGTCTTGGTATAACTCCAAGTCATCTTAGGATCAAAAGCTTTATGTTGCAATCGTCACTTGCGTGCCATTCTTTCTAAGCAGGGGTACCCCATGAAAAGTACGCCACATAACAGGATATTCGTAGCCGGAGCCACAGGGGCTATTGGACAAAGGCTCTGCCCTATGCTGGTTGAAGACGGCTGGCAGGTTACCGGCACGACCCGTTTCCCGGAAAGGGCGAAGAGTCTTCATGATATGGGGGTTGACCCGGTTGTAGTCGATGTCTTTGATAAACAGAAATTGCAGGATGTCGTCACGAAAGCCCAAACCGAAATCGTTATCTATCAGCTTACCGATCTGCCTTTCGGGCTTGATCCGGTGAAAATAAAAGAAGGCAGGATCCGCAATGCGCGAATACGAGATATCGGTACGCGTCACCTCATCGCTACTGCAGTTGCCCGTGGGGTAAGGCGGATGGTGGTTCAAAGCATTGCCTTTGCATATGAACCTGGGCCGATGCCCTATCATGAAGAATCTCCACTGAGCATTTCATCTCTCGTAAATTTTGAGCAGCAAGTGATTGATACCCCATTTATCGGCATTGTCTTGCGTTACGGGAGACTCTACGGGCCGGGAACGGGATTCGACAATCCACAGGGTGCGGGATCGGTGCATGTTGATGCTGCGGCTGATGCAGCAAGGCGGGCTGTAACTCAAGGGACAGGTGGAATATACAATGTGGCCGAGAACGACGGAATGGTTTCAAGTGATAAAGTAGTGCGTGCGCTTCATTGGAAGCCTACGTTTCGTTTCCACAATGGCTAACAATGTTGCGTGAGACTTTTGAGAAAGTTGTAAAAGTCTCGCGGTCTCAAATACTAATGGCTATTTTAGCGAATCATGTCCCGGACCGAAATTAATTTTTATTGGATGCAATCGGAATATGAGTGCCAAGAAAAAACATCTAGCAGTCGCACCATGAACAGCTTTTTTTCGGCCATACCGGCCGGTCGCATTAGGTTGAGTTGAGTCGACGATGGGCGTCTGCTTTATGGCATGCTGTTAGCAAGGGGCTATAACCGCTACGTGCCATGAACGGACGTCCAAGCTACCAAAGTCGACTGTCTGTAAGAGAGTAGGCAACTGCCACTCGTCTTGCGAATTGCCAGAAAGGGAGTTTTTCTACAGCATGAACGATCTAGCTGTGCGACGAAAACGAAACGCAGTATAGTTTGCATCCGAACGGGCGCTTCATTAGCTTTGGTTGTGTTGGACAATGAATTTCGCACGCTCATAGAGTTCGTCAAAAGTGATAATTTCAGGATTTGATGTATTTTTACGGTACAACTCAAAAGACCTTAATTTATCTTTGTTCACGCCATTTTCTGATACAAACTCAGCCATACTACCGATTACCAAGTAAGATTTGGGCTGGTAATTGAAAACTTCTTCACCAGTTGGGTTGCCTTCACTATCACTGGGATTAATTTCGCTAGAAAGCTTCTCTACAGCAGAAGCGACAGTACCTTGTACCTGTACAATAGCACCAGCTAACTCTTTCGACGGTGCCCAGCAGCCAGATCTATAAGGCTTAGATTCAAGTAACTCTGTCACGTGAGTCTTTATTTCAATAAAACAAAGGTTAGAAATAATGCCTTTTGTTTTCATAAGCGCGTCAACACGTTTGCCATATGAATCCACGCTATGACCTTGGACTACTTGCTCCAGCTTCTTATCATCTAGGGCTGATAAGAATATGTAGCCAAGTCCATAACCGAATACCCAAGGATTCTTTTCAAAGTATTTCTGCCAAAGTGCTTCATTTGAACATTTTTTCATTTGCTTTAAATGATCAAAATAGTTTTGGTCATTTAGCAGATTTTTATAGACACTCAACTGCTTCTTTCTAAAGCCAACAGCAATCAGATCTTCTGTTGTAACCTCAGATTTTAGCACTTCAGCAAATAAATCCTGATTTTCCATGAGGAAGGTCTTAGCTTGGTGAGTGGTTAACGATATTTTTCTAAGTTCCTCGTCGGTTATATTTACTTTAGCTCTAGTCTTGAAATCAACAGACTGGATATTTGCCAGGAACTCACAGAACCTGCCTATTTCTTCTCCTACAAAAGAAAATCCAGATCCATATGGCTGCCCTGTTTCTGATACAAACTTTTGAACAGTTAAAACGAAGGTTTGCCTAGTATCTTCTAAAAATTTCGCTGTTATGTATGTTTTGGCATCTGGTTTTTTTCGCAAAACAACTTCATCGCGTTCCCTCGCATATTCATAGCCATCTTCTGATGGCAGTATTTTTGAGGCGATACGAACCTTTCGGTCCTTGTCTCCAAAAGCTTGAAGCGAAGGGCTTATATATGTTTTTCCCGGTTGAGGGTTTTGATAATCGTCATTCATATTTTCGATTTCTACTCCAAGAAGCTAACATTGGAATTAACCGGCCTACGCGGGTCTTGCGCAGATCCCCATAAATCACTTGTTAGAATTTCTATTTGCGATTCCAAATGGAACATGAACCATTGGAATATCGCCAGCAGGCGATTCCAAGTGGCTCCGCTGGTCATCAAAGAACATGTGAGGTTTAAGAACCGTCAGGATTCTGGATTTTTGCATTCCACCTAGAAAAAATGACTCATCTGGAGATACGCCCCATTCTTTCAGTGTAGTTACAACTCTTTCATGAGCAGGAGCATTACGAGCAGTGACAATAGCAATCCTAAGGATCTTTTTGTAATCAGGATCTTCTTTTAGACGCTTTTCCTCTAACTTTTGCATAAACGAAAGTTTCTTAAATAGGTCGGCAAGCGGGCCTGGTTTGTGCGGGATGGATTGATTTTCTATTTCGTAAGCTTGGAACTCTTTGAGATTATTATTTCGCTTGAAAACAGTCTCTGCCTCGTCGTCGGCAATGACTCCGTCAAAGTCGAAGGCCACCCTTAATTTCCCATCAAGCTCATCATCATAGACTTTTGAAGGGAGCACTACTCCAGCTGGATAGTTAGCGTCGATAGCCATTTGCACGTCATCTTCATTCGCACTTAGGAATAGTGAAGCGTTAAAAGCAGGTATGTATTCATGAGGAGAACTTCCCGTCATAAATCCTGCGCGAGTAATGTCAAGGCCGTAGTGTCTAATTGAGCGGAAAACCCTTAATCCTGTTTCTGGAGAGTTCCTTGATAGAAGCACTACCTCGACTGGGGATTGCTTGGAGAATGCTTTGTTGATGTTTAAAAAACGACGGATAAATGGGAAAGCAACCCCCTTAGGAAAGGGATTGTCGATGTTTTTTTCTTGATGTATCCGGTACGCATCGACACCTTCGGTCAGATAAATATTGTGAGACTCGGATAGGTCAAACAGCGCGCTGGACGCGATGCTGATAACCAATTTACGTTCTATTGGGTATGCCATAGGAGAAATCTAACATAGAAGTCACCGGCGCTCCGCAACTTTCTCGCGCAGCGCCCCCTGCACCGAAGAGTTAGAGCGAACGGGCTACTTGTTTCGGAATCCACGATAGACCCCACCCGACGCCCCAGCCAAAGACATAAATCGCGATAGACGGCACAAGCCACCACAGTGCGCCGAAGCCGATTAGGGACCAGCTACGCTCGTTCGTTGTTGTGGAGATAAGCTCCCAATATTCTTTCGATGCAGCGGCCATATCTTTTTCAGGCACGCCTTTTCTGAAAGATAAACAGCTACCGTTTGGCATGGCGACGTCAGTGCCCCAGTCGTTAGCGCTCTGCCATCCTTCCTTGTCTTCAGGCACCAGCAAGGATTTAGATTGAGGTGAAAGCTTCGCCACCAACTCTTTGTCATGCGAAAGATCTTCCGGTTGTGGAAAACATGAACGACATAAACGCCGACGATGACGAGATAAATGGATGAAGCTAGCACCCATAGCCTTTGCCACCCGTTAAGTTTGAGAGTCATAGTAATGCGCTCTAACTTAAAGTAGACACCCTAATGGTGTAAATAAAAGCGACATAGTGGTACCTATTTAAGAATTTTTATCATAATGTTCTAAATTCAAAGGAAATTCAATATTTATGGCTTCCGAAAATGGAAGCGATCACGTCGGAACATCATCCGAAATTGCTCGAACATGTGCGCAACAGAGTTATGAGAAAAGCATTGTAGAAAATGTGCCGCTTTGTTCATTGGAGCGAACCGTTATAAGGCTCCAGCCGACAGGCAGGTCAGGGTCGATAGCGACGATCGGCGAACGTCTGTTTCCAGGCAATGAAAATTCCTTCATGAGCTAAAAACTGAGTTGACCGACAGCAGTCATTAGCGGATTTAAACAACTGCCCCATTTTTGGCGATCATGGCTTTGTTACTGAACGGCCGTTACGATGATGAAAGCAATCGCGTTCTGGGCCATTTTTGTTGAATCCCCTTTATATTGAGCGCATTATTCGAAAAATTACCGAATAGGCTACCATAATGTCGCATTTATCAGCATCTATCAAGACATCTACTTTGAACTGGCCTTGTCATGAACCCGATTGAGGTAATTGAAGCCAAGCGGCAACACCTTGCACGGATGGCCAATCAAAGCGGTGCATCCGGTGAAATAAGTGCACTAGCAGAAATGAAAAATTGGGTTCCAAGGCCCCGCGGGGTGGGTCTGAAAGTTCTTCTTGCCGCCTTAGCCGAAGCAGGGGTGGTCATTAAGGGGTCAAGTTTCGATGCCATTGCCCTTCCAGACAATAAACACATTGATTTTACTGATCCAGAAGCAGTCCATTTAGCGCTACCGGAAATGACCTTTATCGAAATCAAGACAGCTAACCAAAAACGTGTTCGTTCTGGATTTACTGGTTTTTTCTTTGCTCTTACAGAAGCAGAAATTGCAGCAGCCGAAGTCCTAAAGATAAGACACCGTGTCGCCTTATATAACAAACTGACTGGTGAATTACTCATGACTTCGGTAGCCGATATCCTGGCAAGAACCAAATCAATGAATTGGCAGCTTTCGGTTCAACTCTAGTCGAACCCGATGCCTTCCTATGTCCAAATTATCATGCATGCGCGTATGCGAAAAAAAATGCACAGACCATAGGCACCAGATGACAGTGTTAATCCATAAAGCCCATCAACTTTAATTAATACAATTTCCATAATCCTTAAAAAACTACTGCTGATAAACTGTCATTACTGCCGATAAAGAGTAATAAAACTACAAATTCACCTGGTTTATGCACTGCCATTACTGCCATTAGATTTCTTTCGGCAGTAATGGCAGTAATTCAACCAATACTTTCCGGGATTTCAAACCTGATATATTTAAGCTCAACTAAGCTTTCGGTTTACCCAATTTCATGATTTTTGGATTAATGTAATAACGTCTGGTACGTCGCCCAGTTCCAGGCCCTGTACCGCCAGCTTTAACTGACTGTACCCAGTATTCATCCTCCAACCAGTCAAGTGCCGCCTGTATTGCCCCATCGCTCGTCAAGTATCGCCATTGATTACGTCTTACATCTCTCGCTGTAAATCCGTCACATAGCTTGCCCTTATGCACCTTGTCCGCCAAAGCTTGCGCAGCCCGTAGCCCATCATCCATCAATAACCCATAGCACCGTCGAGCATGAGATTCCAGATAATCACACCATGCTGTTGCCCGTTGTGCAGCTTCTGCTGTCACAGGGCCGTAATGTCCAGTTGTAGCACAATCGACCAAGTGGAAGATCAACGCCAGAGCTGGAAACAGTTTGTCAAATTTCGCCAAATGTTGGACGATAATGGAATGTTCCTCATCTGGAAGTTTTATTTGGTGCAAACCGCTAGACCATTGAATAAAAATTTCCTGTGCCTCTTTATCAAAATAAAAAAACGGAAATTTTGCTGATTCACTGGCAGGAGTTGCCCCCCAGGTTACCGGATCAAGATCGGCCAACATGTCAAATACAGCAAAGGCATTATCACAGGCATCTTTCGCCGGTGCACGATTACGCCACTTCCAAACGCAATTATCGGGATAAACCAGGAGTTGAAAACGTTGCAGCATGCCATCGTTAGCCAAGTCCTTTGTAGTCTGTTCGAGATAACCAATCAACTTGTCAGGCTGAATGCCACCAAAGATGGAAACACACAGGTTAGAAATAAAAATGGAACCTCGCCCAATCCGATCGGTATCAAAACTGGCATTGCCATTCCAGGCTTCCAGGTAAAAAGCCCGCTCCCCTTCACGGCCTTCCCGATCCCATGGTGCAATCAACCCAACCAGTTCATCACGTAACACTAGCAAACCAGCTGGGTTTTCCCGTAACAACTCACCCAATTTCTCAATAGTGGTATCGTTTGACTTATAACGTCGCAGGATTGGGTCTTGCTGTGTCTGATGTCGCAAATCTTTCAATTCCATGGTGACACTGTTCAAATCATCTTTTTTCTCATCCTTTACTGTTGCTTTGAGACGCCTGCTAATGTCTTCCTTCTTGACCTCGTATATTATCTTTTCTATCTCGAAAGCCTCCACCTCCGCCTGATACGCTTCCTTTGCGCGAGCAATCAATCGTTCAAGCGGTTTCAGTGCCATATTAATGGCAGGGGATTTCTTGGCCGAGGGTAAACCTACAATGCCGCCCCACAAATTTGGCACAACCAGCCAGGAATCCAAAGATTTGGGCTTAATGGCACAACGCGTCCCAATGATTGCACCCAACGCCACAATTACGCACGCCGCAATATAATCTGGCGGGCAGGGCATTCGTTCCGCTTCATCCATAATCCAGTCGCGTAAAACTTGAGGTAACAGAATAACCGGATCAAACGCGGGAACTGGAAGTAGTTCCGCCTGAATTGGCTTTGGTTCCAAATCCATATCTATCCATAAGCCGGCAACTTCCGGATCTGGTCGACATGATTCTTTGGGTTTTGATGCTTCGGCAAATGCGCGGTTGATCGCATCTGTCATGGCTTCGTCATTCATCTTAGCTTCTTTCAGGCAGTAACTTCATAGTACAGGGGAGGCATCATGTCAGCTTATGCATCGGCATCACGACTCTATCGCAATGTTTCCAGAAAAAACCATGACTCGACCCCGCCGGATGAGCAGGTGATAACGGCCACTGCCATAGTAATCCCGCAACCAGTCAAGAAAATCTTCAAAGACATCACATTTCAATAGATGGGGTTTTACTGGACGTTGATCTTTTCCAAGACGGTAGACATAAATTATATCGTCCGTATTTTTTTGGGATAATATTGACATAAGGCGTTCCCAGACGTCTGTTGTGGTATGGCATTTATCCATGATATTCCCCATAGATCCTCAATTGTGGTAACTGTGTGTAATACTGTGTGTATGTGAAATATTGAAGGTGTGTTCCCAATGTGTGCTGGGGTGTGTTATAAAGATAACCGGCTATTTCAAAGGTATTCATCTTTCTTTACCCCTTTACCGGGTTATCTCACGAGAAGCTTTGACACGATCAACGATCCACTGCTGGATTTCACTTTCTATCCAGCCAATGCTGCGCTGACCCAGAGCAATGGCTTGTGGGAATTCACCTGTTTTCATCTTGGCGTAAATGCTGCTGCGACTTAAACCCGTGCGGACTTTAACAGCGGGGAGCCTCATAAATGTATCCATGTCTGGTACCTTTTGGGTCGTGATTAAACATGAATGTATTAAAGAGGACTTGAAAGAGAAAAACCAGGCACGAAATGAAGGCGATATACTTCCGGAAAATTATCTTACTTACTCACACTGTGTTGTCTCTTTTTCATGAATAGCCATGCGTGCTAGAAGCGCAAGAGTGGTTTCTGCTATTAGATCTAACGCCTTGGGCTTAGTTGTTTTTCTAACCGTTTCTTCATCCAGTTTACCCTGTGGATAAATCGCATCCGCCATCACCCGATCAGGTAAATTTACTTTGGCTTCATATTCCCACATCATCAAATCCAGACAAGGCAAAATACCCAATCTTACCCACTCGGTAAACTTCGGTTGACGCCACTTCTGCGAAAAGAAATTTGCATTACATTCTTCACGTAACTGAAACAAATGCGTCTTGAACTGTTCAATCAGGACCTTATCCGAAAGGAGCAGATTAACGCTGAGAAAAACATGATCAATGGGGTTCTTCAGAACATGAGGCATCGGTTTCAAAAGAAACGCGAGATCAAAATTAATCTCAGCGGAAGGTTCTTCAGAATTTCTCGGCGACATGTCCAGCATTCGTTCGAAAAAGGCCCGGGTCTGAGCACGCTGGCTTGCTTCAATATTGGCTTCTGCCATGTACAATTCATGAACCGTCAGCGAATGAACCCCACAGGTTGATTGCTCAATGAGAGGGCACTCGTTAAACATTAGATAAAAATATTGCCCAAACAAACTGTTTTCGGAAACATCGACGATGGGAACATCCCGGATATGCGCAACGACCGCGCTCATGTCATGACCTTGTTCCGCATCCATGAAACAGCGTCGTCGAATAAATAACTGGTTATACCATCCGGCAGCATCCAGAGTCCCCATACGCTTGTATTTTTCCAGGCTAAACCAGCCAGGCAAGTCTGATGCGTTTTTAATAGACTTTGTCATCGATTTACTTCTGGCCTTTAATTAGAATACCGGGTTAATGTTTAGGTTTCTTTATCATCGGAAGGACATTTGCGCCGTTAATTAACATGTCCAAATGATCGGCCCACCATTGCATCATCTTTTTACGTTCAGACAAATATTCAGCCCGGTTATAGGCCCCACGCACTTCATTACGTTCCGTATGGGCCAGTTGGCGTTCAATTACATCGGCCCTGAACCCGGTCTCATTCAATATGGTGGACGCCACGGCGCGAAAGCCATGTCCGGTCATCTTTCCCTTGTATCCCAGTCGGTAGAGGGCAAACAGCATGGTATTGTTGCTGATGGGTTTATCCCGGTTACGCCCCGGGAACACGAAACGGCTGCCCCCGGACAATTCCTTGAGTTCTGCCAGCATGGCAAGCGCCTGTCGAGACAAAGGCACGACATGTTCGGTCTTCATCTTCATGCGTGATGCAGGAATGATCCACAAGGCGTTATCCAGATCAAACTCAACCCAGAGGGCTCCGATCAGCTCGTTGGTACGCACGAAGGTTTGCACCAGCAACTGCAGGGCAAGACAGGTCTGACGGTCGCCCAGATCATCATAACGTTCTATGGCTCTTAAAAGTTCAGGCAGCTCTTCTGGTCGTACAGCGGCTTGATGATGTTTAACGTGCGGGGTGAGGGCCCCACGTAAGTCTGAGGATAAATCACGCTTGCAACGTCCCGTGGCAATGCCGTAACGAAACACCTGGCCACAGACTTGCAGGACACGATGAGCCAGATCATAGGCCCCGCGTTTTTCAATCTTCCGGACTGCTGCGAGCAGTTCCGGAGCTTCGATTTCCCCAATAGGCCGTTTTCCTAATGAAGGAAAGATGTTGGTTTCAAGACGGCGCTTCACATCTTTGGCATGACTTGGCACCCAGGTATGAAGCTGTTTGCCGTACCATTCTCGTGCCACGCTCTCGAATGAATTCTCGGCAAACAATTTTTTACGCAGAACTGTAGCTTTACGCTCCGCAGAGGGATCAAGCCCAGCCTCTAATTGCTTACGAAGCTCTTCATGCCTGTTTCGTGCATCGCGCAGGGAGATTTTGGGGTAAACCCCCAAAGAAAGGAGCTTTTCCTTACCGGCCTGCCAGTAGCGCAGGCGCCAATACTTGCGGCCATCCAGATAGACCCATAAATACAACCCGTCGCCATCATGAAGCTTGCGTATACCAGCTCCCTTGCTTGTAGCATTCTTGCATTCAATAGCAGATAACAGATTGGTTGGCATCGTAGTAAGTTTTTATCGTAGTAATATTCTTATCACTAAAATTACCACGAAAATACCACGGATGCAATGGGATGTTACCAGATACCCTTGGACACTAACTATGCCTATTACTTTGTATTTATTAGCATTATATGACTTTATTGGACGACTTTGGATATAGAGTTGGCGGAGAGGGTGGGATTCGAACCCACGGTACAGATAACCGTACACTTGATTTCGAGTCAAGCCCGTTCGACCACTCCGGCACCTCTCCTCACCGCAAGCATTATAACAGCGGCTTTTATTACTTTACACTCTTTAAGATAGCTTAGATGTATAACACGGATTCAAGCATGAAGTGCAATTTTGAATAATGCTGATCAGGGGGGCAGGATGCGGTAGCATTTGTGCTTTTTTGACCAGCCAGTCGAAATTGCATCCATGAACTACACACACCTTACCCAGGAAGAAAGATACCAGATTTACG
>JAGWIG010000023.1 GCA_028873515.1 Pseudomonadota bacterium
CAAGCTGATCCAATGTTTTTGGTGCCCAATACTTGAACCAGCCTTTCTTCCGAAGTTCTGCGGTCTGTTCGTTTTCTTTCGTCGTCTTTCATCCCTACTGCCTCCTAAAGTCCCCTTATGAGGACTTTTATTATGTAAAAAAGCAATAATACCCTTTAAGTTAACAACTTTCCAAGTTACCCGCTTGGATACGGTGACTCTCTGATAAACGCCTATCACTGATTAACTTCCTAAATGTAAAAAAAAAACATAGACTTACCTCCTTACTGAGGCGTGTTAAGGGTAAAGACTTCCGCCACATTCCACAAGATGTACTGACGGACAGCAGTCGATACCCTACCGTTTAACGGCCACACTCCGCTGGTTACTCTAGCTCCCAAAGTGGCACATAAGGGTACGCAACCACAGCAGACTGGCGGATATGGTCGATTATGTAACCGTTTCGGCCACACCATCTGAGTAGGTCTAACTTTTTGTCAGCTGTAAGTAAAACCTTACGGGACTGCTTGTCAATTAAGATCATAACGCCACACCTCTCAGCAACTTAACGTCACTGGCTGCAATTCTGTAGTTACCCAGTCCCACTACAGTGACTATTCGTCTACGAGGGTACACGGTTAAGGTGTAACGCTTGGTTAACAGATTGTTAACAGCTTTAGCTGAGATATAGCGAACTGTCCTTTTCTTCATGCCGCTGCACTCCGCTGTAACTTACTGGACGGGCGGCCACGTTTAGGCGCTGGCAACAACTCACAGCTCAAAACGACTAAGCCGTCATCATTAGTTACCGCATCTATAGCGGCTTGTTTCGTTTTGGCACGTTTGGGGACTCTAACAACTTGGCCCATGTGTAGCGCGGTCACTTTGAATTGTAATAACACTTTAAATATACCTCTTTGAGTTAAACGTATGGATACTAAAGCCTGCCCATACTTACAGGCTGAGATATTAATTATCCCGTTGATAACCTCTAGTATTCGTTTGGAGGACTAGAGGTTATCGGCTGGATAACTGGTTTATAATGTAGTTAATCAATCCGCATAGGCATAATTAGTCCTTTAAACCCTTCCCCTTCAAAATATAAGCAAGACTCACAGAGGTATGCTGTTTTAATACCGATACGTTTTAGGATGTTTAAATACTCCAGATAGTATGCACTGGCTAATTGAGTGCCGGAAGTTTTCGCTGTTAGTTTCCTATAGTGAACGGCTGAGGTTTTAGTCGAATAACTACCTGTTTCCCCTTTTAGATAATCAATAGGGCACTCCTTGTTAACAGTGCCCATAATCCTGTTAAAGTCTGGAAACTTTGCATAATCACTGCCTTCTAATAATATGCCAGTGTCGCTGTAAAAACCTGGAGGAGCGTTATTCTCTATCTGTATCAGTACGTGGCCGTTACTGGCTACTAAATGACTACCTGTAGCGTGTATCATGTTTAGATAATATCGGACATCCTTATTTGCCCTAAAGAGGCTTGCAAGTTTCCAGTGGTTATCTTTAGGGTTTACGCTGGCCTTCTCTTTCTGAGCTGCTTTCTGTATTAACCAGCGAATAGTGTTAGAGTATTCTGGATCAGTTAAATCCAGCGTATCCTTACCCGCCAGCATGTGAAGAGCTTTATTAAAGCCCATGTTTTTACTTGGCACTGTAAGTAGTGTGTTAATGTCCATACTGTTTTCCTCTTGTTTGGTTAATGGATTGTCACGCTGTAACCCTCTAGTCTTCCAAAGGGTTACGACTTGCCAACTCATTAGTTATTTAAATATCTCTTTCCCAGGTTCCTATATAAAAGACGCCATCGGTACTGAATAGCCAGTCCTCCAACTCCTGCATGGTTAATGTGGTATCTAAGATTATTAGAGAGTAACTAGAGTATTCTCTGTACTCTCCAGCGTCCACCACATCAACGGTGCTAGGTAATTTAGATAACTCCTCTATTACTGCTTGTTTGTCTTTAGTTAACACATCGATACCGATTAGGTTTAATTCTTTAGGACTCATGTTAGTTACTCCTACAGTTACCAGTTTCTTGAGAAGTAATGTCCTTCATTGCTGCTGATTGAGTAATGAAGGGGTTATGACGATTAGCTTCAATTAGGGAACTGCAAGCTACTTTATAGAGTCTAGCGGTCAACTGTTGTTTAGACATGATGTTTATCTCCTGGTATGTAGCGTCTTCCAGTGAGGACGCTTAAGTTAACAAAAAGGCTTGATGTCTCAAGCTGGTAACTATTATCCACATAATTTTCGTGTTGTCACCATTATTTTTTACTAAGAGGAGGCTTTTAGAAAACGAATAGATATACAGGAAGAGGCATTACCTATATCTAGTGGTAATCTTATAGATGATGGCTATTTGTTACTATATGTTGTGTTAGAGAGCGTTTAGGATAGCTGTTTGTAGACTGGAGGAGGATGCAGGAGACTTTAGGGCAAACACTATATCTAGTGGTTTACTGGGAGATTACTGGCTGTTTACCCCTATATCTAGGAGAAAACGAATAGGAAGAACCCTAAATACAGACGCTACCCTTCCTTTAGTATCGACTCGAAACCAATACAGAACGGTCAGTCTAGTTTAATTAAACACTGTTCAAAAACAATAGATACACCTAGTCCCATGCCTGCTAAGGATACACCATCCTTTAGTTACCTAATAGAATCAATAGGTTATCCATCACTGTGTCGCTGGTGTGCTGTAGTCGTGTGGTTATCCTGCTGTCCTCTGGTAATCCACTGACCATCAACCATCCGGCACCTATTGAACCGAGGCACCCCCACGGGGGGATCAGCCGCCCCCAGGCGATCAAGACACCTCAGACAATTTTATAGCAAATCTTTTTGACCGGACTTAAAGTTACTTCCTGAACCCTCCAGTTGCCGGTCAGTCCCTAGAGGATGCCCACAGCGATGTTGCGGAGAGGATATGCTATATGCCTCCTAGCCGTTCACTGTAGGTCTTTAGCCGTTAACCCTTAGCCTAACTAGCGGTAACACTGTTTGATGGCTTATCGCTCACTGTAGGAGCCTTAGCAGCCGTTGCTTTAGCTTCTTCTTTCAGGATGATGCCTTCACCTGTAACAGCTGCTACATCAGCAATCTTAGCAGCGGCGGTAACTTCTGGATTACCAGTGGAGACGCCTACAACTTCAGCCACTGGAGCCAAGATGGTGACGATATGGAACAAGCCTTTAAAGAATGATACAGCAGCTGCGCCAAAATGTTGAGCAGCGGTTTCGAGTTGTTGGACTGTAGATGTTTGTGTTGACATTGTGATTTATCCTTGTTGATGTTTCTTGATGGTGTATTGTTTACGTTTACCCTTATGAACCCACCGTAACTTGGTGACACCGTAGGCATCATAGAGTTTCTTAGCGATAGCCTTCAGGTCATGGATGGTTCCACCGTAGGAACTGGTGAGGCCCTGTATGGTTGCTGAGCTATCGGTGATGTGGGCTACCGTGAAGAATCGATAAGGTGTATCGGGGGCCGTAGGTGGCTCATCGTAGACACGTAGAGGGACGATTGTTCCGCCCTCCAGTGTCTGAGGGATGACTATTGGATAGGACATGTAAATAACTTCCTGTTGACTTTAAGTAAACCTTCTGTACCCTTGGAGACTTTAGGAGCCATAAAGGATATGAAGATGGAGATAAAGAAGAGACTACTGTTCCTGAGCCTGTTCCTTATGAGCAGTCAGTGTCTTGCGGTAACTGCTGGAGACCTGAAGTTGTGGACTTCTAAGTCAGTAATGGAGACAGGCGGAGATAAGGAACAACCAGTGAACAATGTGTTCATGGCTGGGCACCTTCGGGGGTACATTAAGGCCACTGCTGAAATACTGATGGTGTACAAGCAGTGGCCTTAATGTTGCAACAGCCGGGGACTATGAGAAACTGGGGGTAGAGGGGATGGTGGAAGATGCTTTGGATAGAGCTGAAGGGGACTCATTGAGACTGCCTGCTGCTCTTTTTGTACAGAAGGTTCTCTATGGGAAGTTTCCTTGTGACAGGAAGTAACCTGTTGACTGCTAGGGAGACTAGCAGAGACTAGGGGTTAACCTTAAGTAGACTATAAGTATAGCTGTTGACTATAAGTAACTATAAGTAACTATAAGTTACCTTAGTTTATTTATTTCTGTACCCTCATCCATGTCCTTACTGGAGGACTTACTGAGAGGAGATTAAGTCAGACTTATAGTTATCCCCTCTCCTATGGTACAACCTTTTAACTCTCCTTCAGTATCAAGCACTTAACCCCTGCCCCTCCCTAACATCATTCCTGTTCTGACAGCTCAATAAATCCTAAAGTTTCCCCAAAACCTCCTGTAGTTCCTTCGTACCCTAAAGCATACTTAAGATGCTCCTTCAGCTCCTCTTCCAGAAGGTTATCATAGTGTTCCTTCTCAGCCTTAAGGGTGTCTCTGGACATATCTTCAGCCCAGTAAGCCACTGCCCCTGACAATGCGTCCAGCCGGTCATCATGAAGCAAACTCCCTTTATCTTTGGAGATGCGAGTCAACTGGTAAAACAGACTATACTTAGCCCAGGTTTCCCCAGGATGCTTGTTGTAGTTGGTCAAGTCCTTCTCAACTAACTTACGGTTTACAACCATCCTATGATTAGCAATGACAGGTTCCAAGGTCTCGATGATCCTGACCTCTTTCTGCCCTTTAGAGCGTCTTCCCTGGAGGAACTCATCATCTATGGAAACCTTATAGATTCTCGAAAGTACAGGCTTGAACAACTCCTTGTACATGCCGTCACCAAAGTTATCCTCAACGACCACCGAGTTAACCTGAAACTCCTTGGCCTTCTCTGCCAGCGACTCAAGGGTGGCTGGGGAGTAACCATCGATAAACCCTCCAGCATCCATCAGGAACATCATGCCGTTTAGTTGGAACACTACAGCGTAGCCTGTCTCATCCTTTCCTCGTCCTGATGGGTCGATGAACATCACCTTCCCTTGGTAGCTGGTCATTCCCTGGTCATCTGTAGAAATCCACATAGGGCTATGCCAACGATCCCCAGGGAAACCGAAAGCTTCTAAGCCTTGTATCTCATGGGCTTTATCGCCTGCGTAGACGATCTTGACTGGGCCTACTTCTTTATCCAGATCAGTAACTACCATGTCCCCCAGTTTCAAAGGGTATCTATCCTGGTCAGACAGGGTAGTATCCAGCATGAACTGAAGGGAGAAACCTGCCCTACCGTAAGAAGCCTCCCGTTCCCTCAAGTCTATATCGGAGAATCGAGTAGGCTCAGTAGAGGTTCCTGCCAGTTTCGGATTGAGCTTAAGGATGTTGACAATCCGGTCTGCAATCCTCCCCCGATACTGCTTTAACTGCTTGGTATTGGGGTATCTGGCAGGCCACACCTTGATGTCATAGCCCCTCTCAGGGAGATAGTTGTATAAACTCATCTCTGTCTGAGGAGTTCCCAGGTAAATAATCTCACCGTTTGGTACTAACACTGCGTCACACTATGTTCAACAGGAGTCGTTAGTTCCTGCTCGGCACTTAGGCCAGCTATATGTCGCCATATAGATCAGACTATCTCTTCATCCCTTACAGGGAGTCTTGCGCTTCGAGCCACTTGGCTCTACTTCCTTTCGGAATAGTCGTTACACTTTCCCCTAGGGGCTTAGCACGGTATTGTCTCTGGGAGATGTCCACCGTTTTCACAAGATTTATTTTCAAAGGGGTTACCCCCAAAGGAGTCTAACTTTTAAACTCTTTGACTGATTCTGCCAGCCGGTCACGCATGGTCTGAGTAAGGGAGTTCTTTGGAACCTCTACGTCATCAGCAACGATGATAGTGGCCCGTCCTCCGGTAAGCTGCCCTGTGATACCTACCGATCTTACGGAAGGAGCCTGATGCGCTGCTGAGGGGCCAACATCGAAGGCTAACACAGAATCCCGCTGTCCTTTATCAGGATCAGGACGGAGATGATGAAGTAACGGCATCTCCTCGATAAGTCTCTTAACGAACACTGAGAACGCTTCTGACCTGTCCTTAGATGCGGAGACTACTAAGATGCGCTCATTAGGGTTGACATACAGCCTCCACAGGACATAAGCGGCTGTCAGCCATGACTTCCCAATCCCTCGGAAAGCCTGCACCATTCTCCGCTTAGGGCCAGACTGTAAGTACCCTGCAATGTCTAACTGTAAATCTGAAGGAGTGGGGAGGTCTAAGTGTCTCCAGACTAGCCAGAGGAATATCCTGAAGTCTGACTTGATCCTTTTTATCTTGGTATTGTCATCCATGACAGTTCCGATGTATGATATGAATAGGGTCTCTATAAGCAACGATAAGGAGCAGAGGGCTACAGTTGTGCCTCTTGGCTCCTTATCGTTTACCTACGGGCCTGTACAGGCCTCTAAAGGCTACTTCATGTATTCCTTTAGACTGATGATGTCAGCAGTGGACTCAAAGTCAGGCAGTTCCTCCACCAGACCTTGCAGTCCCTTATTGCTTTCCGGCAGCGCCTGAATGCCGTTATCCTTCAGAAACTGCCTAGCCACATTAAGTGCTGCTGGGTTCCTTTTCTTACCTATAACCTCTCCAGTCTCCCGGTCAACGATGGGTTCCGGCTGGATGGCCTCTTTCAGTGCTTCTGCAAGTTCTGCGTGAAGATTGCTGAGAGTTTCTTCGGTAGCAGTGTTGTTAGCCATCTTCCTGTTCTCCGTTAGGGTGCTCTCCTGATTCGACGGGAAGACGGTCTTCGTCATACCAGTTGTCAGCATCGATCATATGTGTCATAAGTGTACTGCCCCTTGTAACCGCAGTTTGTCCCAAAGGAACGTAAAGAATGCCCAGACACAGGCTATGGTTAGGGAGATACCCCCGAACATGCCTTTATGTCTAGCCATGCTAATCTGTAGGTCACTGACAGTTTCAGTCAGTGACTTCAGAGCTTCTTTAGTTTCCTTCATGTCCTCCGCCAGTAGACGGAGGGTTGTCTCTGTAAAAGCTGCTTGTTGGTGTCTGGTCATGTTAGAGAGTCCCTGCCAGAGTGAACAGGGAATCAAGTTGAGCCGTAGTCCAACCTAAAGCTGTGGCAGCTTGAGCTATCAAGGCGTTGTTCCTATTGAAAGAAGAGGTGTCTTGATACCAGACTTGGGTAGAGATAGGCTGAGTCCCTACCCAAGTTTCCAAGGTTGTTAGAAGCCCTGCCTGCGCTAAGGCTAACCGCCCTTGTCTGCGGGTAACTACAGAAGCTAAAGCTTCGGAGGAACTGACGGCTACAGAACCAGGAGGGAGCCTGTCTATGAATTGTGTTGAGTCGATATAATGTAGAGCATTCGTTGTTAGGTCTTTATAATAAGGCATGGGTAGTTCCAAAAAAGGGGAGAAGAGGATGCTCAGTAACCGATAGCCAGCCATCTGATATTGGTTGCCCCTGTTCCCCCAGTAGACCATCCCCATTGGAAAGTGTAATAAGTAGGCGCTAAGGTGGTCGTATAGCAGAAGCCCCCAGATGAACTAGTGGGTATGGAACTATCACAGTATTGGTTATAGACTGCTAGACAACCAGTTGGAAACGCAATAGGAAACGAAGGTGAGTAGTATGCCCCGTGAACTCCCGTGCAGGCATAAAGCCCCCACTGGATTATCAAACCGTTAGCTAGTTTTGTATGACCGTTCCCTACTATAGAGGCTGCAAAGGCATTGGCAATAAAAGCTGTAGTAGCTAACTGTGTGCTGTTGTCCCCTCCAGCAGCGGTGGGGGCAGTTGGGGTGCCTGTCAGTGCAGGGCTGGACAGGGGAGCGAAGCTGGCAGCAACGAAGGCTGTGGTAGCCCCTTTCGTTGAGTTTGTTCCAGGAGAAGCAGTAGGAAAAGTAGGGGTAATGGAGTAACTATTAGTCCCTGTCCAAGAGTTATTCGCACTCAAGCTGAACCCTAACGAAGTTACAGAGTTAGCTGCTGCTATCGCACTGGCTGCTGCTGCCGTTGCGGAGGATGCTGAGGATGAAGCACTGCTGGATGAAGAGGATGCGGAACTGGCAGCACTAGCAGCACTAGTGGCAGCACTAGCAGCACTAGTGGCAGCATTGGCGGCTGCTGTCCCCCCGTAGTTAGCGTTTCCATAGGCCAATGTGACGGCATCTTGTGAGCTTACAGGGGCTACCAGATTGGCTAAGCGTTTGCTTCCGGCATCTAAGTACCCAGCAGGGCTGTAGGTTATGGAAGCGTTAGCGGTATCTAAAGCCTCTTGAGAGATATAGAGGTTCTGTGTCTGGGCCAGATTAAGGTCAGCCTGCGTGAGCACCGAAGCGTCTACAAACGTAACCAAAGAAGAAGACTTAGGAGTGTTCCTCCTGATGTCGATCAGGACACTAGAAGCAGGAGCAGTGGTAAAACTGACTGTAGTTCCTGAAGTTGTGTACCCCGTTGACTGCAAGGCACCTGCTAGTCTAACCTCTATATGGGACAGGGAGATGAAGGGGAAGGTTATACTAAAGTTCTGGGTAGAACCATCCCCTGTATATTGAACATACGAATATGCCATTTGATTTCCTTATCGAATGGTGGAGGAACTGCCGGACTCTCACCGGCTACGTTTAGTTAGTCCTCTGGTTGACGGAGGGGGTTCTTCAAGGGATAGTTGTCACTGACCGAGTTTATCAGGTTTCTGATTACCAGGTAGTTAGGCAGTACAGTACGGAGACCGTTGGACACATCAGACCGAGTAGCCATGTACTCATCATCAAGGATTGCCCTGCTGACATGCTTCACTGCCCCTGTAACCCCTGTAGCAACATTGTGGACAGGACTTCCTGTAACAAAGCTGGTATCGTTACCTGTGGTTCTTCCATACCTGAACACTGGTTCACCAGAAGTGAAGTCAGTTGCCGTATCGATTACTGAAGGTAAGACTGACGAGAAACCTGCTCTTTGGAAAGCAGCCTTAGCGATTTCTTTAGGCTGTAGCCTTTTATCCAAGGCTTCCTGATCCCCAGCATAGTTAGCTGATGTCTGTGCCACATAGGTCAGCCCCCCCAGCATGGTGCTATAAGTCCACATCATTGCTGTGTTCCTATCCATATGAGACATTCCCCAGAGAAGCTGTTTACCATAGGCACCTAAAGTGAACCCTCGAAACTGCATGAGGTTCTGCCCTAACAGCTTGTGCATCCAGGGGTGAGTCTCCCCACGCAACTGCTGTTGGACTGCCCGTCTTGCTTCCCTATGAATAGCTACTTTGAATTTGTCCATCATGTCAGGATTAGCAGCTGTCATGCCTTCATAGTCGATACCTGATAACTTACCGTCACCATCGAATCTGGCATGTTTCTTCAAGAGGCTCTCCAGTGACTTTAAGTCTCCTTTGGAAAGACCAGCAGTGGCTAGTTTCTTAAGCTGGACTTCTGTCAACTTGGAGTGCCCTAAAGCATCGTCCACGACCTTAGCCGCCACCACCTTGTAGCTGATCTGGTGCAGGAAGTTATTGATAGAAGCCATACCTGAGATACGGGAGGTTGCGTACTTCCCCACGTTAGCCATGTTCTCTGCTGCGGTGATTCCCTTGTGAAAGGCTACATCTGACAGCTTGGTTATCTCAGGGTTCTCCATCATGTCCGTGCCAATGCCCAGCATCATGTGGAGGTCTTTGGATAACTGATCCGATTCCAGCAGTCCACCTTTCAGAGTCTTAATGATTTCATTGTAGGAGGGAAGGTGCTGCATGAACAGCCGAGTACCTACATAGCCCATCGTGTTGCCTATCTCAGCTACCTGAGCAAACCCTGCCTCACCCATCATCCTGAAGAAGTTGAAGTCCCCCAGAATCTTTAAGCTTCTATTTACCAAGGAGCCTGGATTGTCCTCGATAGGTATTCCCATCAGTGTTTTATAGGAATCCAGCATGAACTGAGAGTGCTTGGCATGTATAGCATCAGAGATTCCATGATCCGAAGCCCATGTAGCTGCCTGCTCCATATACTTCATAAACTGGCTGCTGGACTTGATACCGACCTTAGCAAGGGCTGAAGCACCGGACAGCTGACGAGCATAGCTGTTCATCAGTTTACCGGCGTTGTTCTCGAATAAGTCAGTGACCTTTATCTTGACTCCTGGGGAAACCTCGTTGACAAAGTTCTCATCCATGAAGGTTCTCTTCTTGAACCTGGGGATTGTACCTTTAGCGAGAGCTTCAGGATCATGGGGACGACCTGTGACAATCTCCATTACTGCATCTATGTCCCCTTCAGGAACGTTAATTTCCCTTAAGGATTCCCTGAGCATGGCGTATTCCTTACTCCCCATCATGCTGTTCATAAGCTGTGGTTTCTTATAAGGCAGCTCAGAGATGGTCTTATAGTAAGCCTTGGCTACCGTAGCAGCCTTCTCTGGGGCAATATCCTGGGCAGAACGGATAGCCTTGGCGATAGTATCCACCACTGCTTCCTTAGCGGCTACATGAGTTCCCAAAGAGTCTTCCAGTTTAGCCAATAGCTTCAGCCGGTTATCCATAGAAAACTTACGGGTGATGTAGTGGTGAGCAGCTTCAACATCCTCAGCTCCCTCAACACCGTGACGCTGGGCTTCCTTAATCAGATAAGCTTCTATCTTGTGCATCTCTCCAGTCAGCTTACGGATCGCTGGGTGTACCTCAAGATCAGGGTTTCGTTTAGCAGCTGTCACCTGTTCCATGAAGGAGTCGTGGTGAGCGGAACGTTTCCATAGAGGTACTGGATTGGTGGTAAGGTATTCCTGCCAAGCACTCCAAGCCTTAGCCTTAAAGTTACCAAAGGCTTGCTGATGGAGTATGTTGCCGTACTCCATAGCATTGACTCCGTTTAGTCCCCCGCCCACAGCATTAGGGTGAATGATGTCGTTCATCCACCGGAACACTGGGTTATCCTGTCTGGCAAAGATAGAGAACAGGTCGTATCGGAGAGGTATCTTCAAGTCCGTCCCTGGTAGCTGAACGTGCAGGAAGTCTGCTGGGTGATCCATTTCGATCACACTGCCTGGGGTCTGCGCTGCACCGCCAGAATGGTTTAGGTTCCAAGGTTCATCTGGAGCATGTAGTGTCTTCATGGCCTGCTCAGCTTCAGCATCAGGAATAGTACCATCCGCATACTTAGTAACCCCTTTGAACACTGGCTTAACTTCAGGAACCGTCAGTCCAAACTGTTCACCATGCTTGGCTATATCGTCAACCTGTAATGCCTCAGCCAGTTTCCCGCCAGTAGTCCGTACAGCAGTAGCTTCTGTAGGTGTGAAGTGGGCACCTAAAGCTCCCAGTCCGAACCCTAAAGCGCCTGCAATGGCTACGTTAGAGTCGTCCCTGGTCAACTGCTGGTTATTAAGGTAAGCCTCGATACCGGCATTAGTGGCTCCATTGACAAGACCCCCAGTAACCAGCTTAGCCAAGAGCTTCCCCTTGAACGCTGCTGCCGATGCCCCGCCTGTGGCTACACCAAGGACTGCTTGCACCGGATCAATAAGGGAGGTTAACATCCTTGCTCCGAAACCTTTAGCACCAGCATTCCCTAAGACTTCCTCATTATCAAGCTCATGGAGTGCCTGATCCCTGATATGCTGCATGTGGTCTTCTGACTGTGCTGCCAGAAGATACTGCTGAGTTTCCGCTGGCAGGCCCTTCCCGTAATGATCCATCAGGTCTTTAGTAATCATAAAGTCTGGATCATGGGGAAACTGCTGTCCTTGGGTAAGCACTCGCTGTATTGTAGCGTCCTGCTCCCAAGCTCTCCCCATTAGGTCACTGAAGGTAGGCTTGGGAGCGTAGGCTTGCTGATACTTATAGTTCTCCACCAGATTACCATACTCACCTCCAGTCATAGCTGGGGGCTGGGCCACTGCTTTCGCTAACTCTTCAGGGTTCTGTGAGGTAAAGGCTGAGTAGCCGTCAGTAGCTGAAGGAGGAGCGGTGGTTCCCTGCTGAAGAACTGTATCCATTATTGTTATTTCCTACTGGTCTGTTTTAAAGTAGTATCGAGGTAGTTTGCCCAAACAGCAGGCCCAGCCAGCATCTGCTGGTACATATCGATACGCCTATCGTTACGGACGGAATTACCATGAGAGTCTCTATAAGTCAGGTTGATACGCTGGCCTGCCTTCTGGAAGTCCCCTGCTTCTATATCCTTGATGGCTTCCTGGTATTTATCTATTGAACCTGTAGTGTACGCAAGGTCTCCCAGCACAGCCTTAACATGTGTAGGCAAGCTATCGAACCCTGGGCCGAAACCGTCCCTTGCTCTTGGCAGGTACTCATTCTTCATCTTATTGCGGAACAAGGTAACGGCCTGATCTGGGGTAATTTCCACTTTCCCCGCCAGTACGCCACTAACGTTATCTGGAGGTACGCCAGCTTCCCGTAAATCTTTGGTAGCCTGTTCTTCCCCGTGGGCATCAATGTTGTAACCAATGCCTATGGTTCTGTGGCCTCCTTGGTCTCTATAGGTTGACAGCTTCATGCCTTCAGCCAGCATGGTTAAAGATGGGCCTAGTTCACCCTTAGCTGCTTGTTGCTGCGAGTAGTCGATAGTTCTCAAGTTGGTTCCTCCTGGATTCATAATATCTGTTGGGTACGAAGTACTAACTCTCAGCTGTCCCGATCCGTAGAGCTTCTGGGTTTTAAACAGTAACTCTTGGATGCCTTGCAGTCTCTGATTGTCGTTCGCTTTGGCACGTGCTGTTATCTGCTGGAACGGGGTGTTCTCCCCAACCATGTCAGGAGCAGCAGTGAATATCTGGCCTGGGCGTTTACTTAGCAGGTCGTACATAGGCTTCAAGCGTTCGACTTCCAGTGACGATAGGGACTGAGCTTCTGGAGAGTCAGGAGCAGCGATAACCCGCTTTAACTTCTGCATTAACTCAGGGTCTCCTGCTCGTTGACCGAGAGCATCTAAGTGGTCGTTGTAGACTGCTTTGATCTGCTCAGGAGACAGCTTGGCAAGTACTGTTATCCCATCCCTGTCCTGTAGAGACACATTACCCTGACGGTCAGTATATGCCTGAATGTTGGAGATACCTTTTTCCTTGATGTCAGGACGCTGTTGAAAGTCACTGATGATGTTGTTAAGGGTTCCCTCGAACTTGTCCTTATCCAACCCTACATACACATTAGCTGGGTAAAATGTCTTGCCACCGTTAACGTCAACTGTGTTCTCCGTAACATGAGCTATAGCCAGTTTTAAAGCTGTATCTTCACTGGCATTGGTTGTCAGCCGGAGAGCCTTGTATTTGGCTAAGGCTACGTCCTGAAGCTGGTCTATATTCTGCCCATCTCCCAGTTTCCACATGGAAGTGGCAGTGTCCCTGACCGAGCTGTTGAGCTTCTCTATGGCCTGTTGGGTTACTGGGTGTTTCTCATTTGGATCACGATTCTTGAAGTTAAGCACGGCTTGAAATGCCTGTGTCTCTGAGCTGCTTCCTAACTGCTGAGCATCGTCATATACCCTGAGTAAGTCCATTTCATCTGAACCAATGACCTGCCCTAATCGCTTATTGTTTCCTGCCTTATCCCTAAGAAACTCTTGGTAAACCTCTTTAAAGCCAGGAGGAGTCTGCCCAACACCGTTAGCGTCCTTAGTGTACGACTGAAGGGTACTCATACCAGACTGCATCAGGTTCTTGTACCCTGGGAGCATCTCTCCTGGAAAGGTGTTCATCCAAGCATGTGCTTTATCCAGAGCCTGCTTGAGAACATTAGGGTCGTGAGGGTTCTGCATCACAGGGGCGAAGATAGCATCAGATTCTTTGTTTCTCCACTTGGAAGCTTCTTCAGAATACTGGCCTGCTGCCATAGTGTGCGCCATCAAAGGGTTAGCCAGTGCTATCCTCTCGAAGTCTACTTGTTTCGCTTGTTTCGCTTGCAGAGTCCTAATTTGGTTAATCCGCTGCTCTACATCGTTATCAGTACTGATAAATGAGCCTGGGCCTCCGAAAGCTGCCATCACCATGCTAGGGGCATCCGTATCTGGAGTTACCTGCTGCATCTGCTGATCCCACTGAAGAGCTTGGGAAACAGCCCCCTCCTGCCGAGCCTTCAACGCCTTCTGTTCGTTCAGTGCCACGCCCTGCCTATAAGCATGTTCCATCGTAGCCCTGCCCTGATCTACCCGATCAGCCAGCGGGACACCTGATGGAGTATCCTTACTCATCATTAAGTCCATGTACCCCAAGTCACCGCTGGACACCTTAGCGTAGGCATGGTGCAGGACTAACTGATCTGTCTCACTTCGGGGGATGCCTAGGTTAACAAACTGTTCTCCACGTTCCCAGAGAGCTTTCCGCTTGTCCTCTATGGTTCCTCCAGCATCCATCACAGCACCGATCTGTCCAATGAAGTCCTGCCTTACAGCCTGCCGTTGGTTCTCCTTCTGCTGTTGCATCCACTGTTGCTGGATGGTAGGGCCGATATGAGAGACACCTTGTTTATAGGCTTCAATGGAGTACGGACTGGTTAAACCCTTGACACCTTGGGACTGAATACGTTGAGCCGCTGCTAATGGGTCATAACCAGGATCGTCGATGTTCTTCTGCAAGTCTGCCATTGCAGCCACGTTATCCTTCTGAGCCGCATCAAGTCCCACCAGTCCCATGTAGGTTTGCTGATAGGCTTTACTCGCTGTCTCCGGCAGGACTCTATTAGGATCGACCATGTGATCCTTAATAGCCTGAGCCTTGTCCTGCTCGTCCAGCTCCTGGTTCTGCTTCTGAACCAGGGGCATTATCCCTTGATTGAACATCCCCAGAGATTCCCCCAGTCTCTGAAGGTTGCTCACTCCAGGATCGACAAAGGTATTCACTGGGGCTGCTGCTACTTCCCGCTGGACTGGGTTAGGGTTGTCTACAGGAACTTGCTGTGATAATGATTGTGCTGCGTATTTAGGCATGAGGGTCAGTTCCTAGAAGTCGGTGCATAAGTGTTGGCAACAGCCCCGCCTATCTGTAGACCAGCAGCTATCGCTGAGGGGCCACGATTGGTATTAATGACACCTTGGGTTTGAGCGGCTAAACCTCTGGCACCTGCTTGTGTCTGGTTAACCTTCATGGCTCTATTGGCTTCCAGGGTCGAGATGTCCTGGTTAGCGGCTCCGGCTATCTCATTGTAGTTACGATCTACAGACACCCCTGCTACCCCCGATTCCCCAGCAGAGACCATCATGCGGGATTCAGCCGCCATAGCGTCCTTCATCCTCTGGTTCTCCTGCTGGGAATACTGAGCGTTAATCTGGGTTTGCTCCAGGTTCTTCTGCTGCATGTTGTAGTTGTAGGCATCGGTAGCTGAGCGTTGAGCAGCGTCTGCCTGCTGAGACTGTCCGTACAGTTGGGCACCTGTGGATAGGGCAGTTGCTCCTATCATCAAGGCGTTACTGGACAGTGCCCCTGCTGTAGCTTCTCCAGCGCCATAAGCGGCAGAGTCTGCCAACACCCCTGCACCTACCCCTTCCATGCCTCCAGCAAATGCTGTAGCTGAAGCAGCCATCTCTGAGGCACCTATAGCAGCCATGCCGTCAGCAGCTGCCTCAGCTATAGCCGCTATGGCGGGGATAACTACACACATGGTAATTCCTTAATTACATTCCTTGTAAAACTCATAGAAATCCTCATGGCTCCATGCCTGTTTAAATTCAAACCCTAACCACTCCAGCCATCTAATAGCCTTGCGGTTTCCCTTGTGTACTATGTTCCATAACCCTGAGTACCCCTGAGAAAGCTCCTCCAGCATTGGGGAGTTCGCCCTCAGGAACCGAGCCTTGTTACTGAACGCTTCCTCTGTGGCGAGCATCCAAGGTATCCCAGTATTGTTGTCATCTGGTGCCTTAGTTATTCCTACAATACACAACACCTTGCCATCTTCAATATATGTCCAGCACTTCTTTGATAACAAGTAAGAGAGTTCCAAAGCTTGACGAGGATTGTAGCCAAGCAGGGCCACCTCAGTTACATCTGCTTCTCTCATTGTGTGGGAAAGCTCTATAACGTGCGCCATTAAAGTCGGCACTCTCTTAACTGTTGGCATTGTTAAACCCTTTGTGATCTTACTGAAACAACCCCTTCCCACTCTGCCGACTGAAAGAAGCAGGGGTACGGGGAGTCGTTGATGATGGTGATGTCTGTGGTATCACCGGCTGATTGAACAGGGAACGAGAACTCCCCTGCCTCTCCATGCACTGTACCGAGTGTTGCGCCTAACGTCCCCAGTGTCTTCCCTGTGAACTGATAGGTGTACGACTGTCTAGCCAGTGGTGTTACAACAGCCCTAAAGTACTGGGTGTTAGAGAACAGTAACTTAAAGTTTCTAAGCTTAAGCCCTGCCTGAACTACAGGTAACTTATTGGGGTCTTTATAGTACTGTGGGGAGAAGGTATAGAGGAACGAGTATGGAACACCTATATAAGCTGCCGATCCAGAGTAGTCCCCTACTGCTGTTACAGTTCTGTACGCCGAACGAGTAGCAGTCTGAAGAAATGCCCCAACCTTCCCAGTGAACCCTGCCCCCAAGACTACCTGAACGTTACTGGGAGGATCATAAGGTAGCGACCACGTTGTAAGACCCGTAGTCGAGTTGTAAGCCCCTGTAAGAGATACCCTATTGTCCAGGTAGATAACCATGCTCCCCAGCTCCACAAGCCCCTGCTGGAGGTCTATGTACACTAAACACAGCCCATCGCTGTTGCCTATGGTAAGGTACAGCTTGGTATCCATCAGGTAGCCATCCAGTATCTTAGTGCCTACAGGAAGCTGCCATTTAGACCAAGAGGATTGAGCCTTGGTATCCCCACTCCAGTAGTACTTGTAGACATAGATAGAACGTTGGTCGTCTGCTGAAGCTCCAGTATTTGCGCCAGGAATAGCGAACAATATGTCACCATTGGAACTGGAGACTAACCGGAAGATGCCTAGAGGTAGATAGGTAGGAACATGGGCTGTCACATCATCAGCGTCATAACTTATCTGATAGGGCTGGACATAATATTCCCTCAGTGATGTTGCGGTAGCTCCAGGAACAGGGAAATAAATGTTAGAACCTGCTACTGTTGGTGTACAAGAAGTGGACGCTGCATACTCAGTTGTCTGATCCACAGCCACAGTCTTTGGAGTCAGCAGGTTTGTTGCCGACAGCATGAACTGTGCAAACTGAGAGAACAATACAAGGTTTTTATTGAAGGGGATGGCTGAGTAAAGCGTGGATACCTTATTGTTGGACACTGCGACATCGACAGGATCACCGTCGAGAACTTGGGTTGCTGTCTTAGGCCAGAAGTTGAAGAAGTCGCTGGCTCTTGAGAAGATAACATTCTCCCCTGCCATGAACCCGAACCTGTTACGGTACAGAACCATGTAGTTGATCTTACGTCCTACGAAGGAAGGCTGAGCTGCTGATAGGGTATCCCCCACTAACCTACTGGCCCAAGTATTCTGCTTGAGAGTGAAAGTCCCATCAGCGTTCCTGATGAGTGCATAAGGCATTGTTGCGGGATCAAAGCTGTTCAGTATCCCCGAAGCTACGCATTCCACCAGAGCCGAAGCATCGGCATTAGGTGTCACATAGTACTGGCCGAAACTGTTGGTATTGTTACCGGCTACCGTGTAGATACGTCCAGCAACAAGCGCATGGTAAGTCGCAGTGGAGGCTGTGTAGGTGATGTCGGCGAACTGCTGGACTGTCTGTGACGATGTGTAACTGGCTGACGAACCAGCAAGCATGGCAACAGTCACTGTCTTATTGACGATGAAAGTGTAATCAGCAATGGTTATCGCCATCAGGTTCGCCTGAGGGTTACTGGTGGTGATGTAGCCTGTGCCGTTGGGAGTGGTTACAGTTCTGGATGAACCGTCAATCCCCCATACCTGGATACTCCCTGAGCTGGATATGCGTACAGTGTATTTCTCTACCGCATCCCTATGGATGAAGTGGATGAAGTCGCTGGCGCTGTAGGAAGACGATAGGACACCGACAAAGTTGGAAGGGTGGCGTTTGCCTAGCCCTTCAACTATCGAGCTGCTGCCGTTAACCTGGATAGAGGATTGTCCTTCCTGTCTAACTGTTGGAGCCTGCTGTGACACTCCGTTGAACAGGTTGGGGATTGGGTGATTGATTAAGGCCATTTACCATATCCACTCAAATTCACTCCTGGTCATCATCAGTGCTGACGAGGGGCTGTTATAAATCATGTTGCATTCTTGGGTATCGGTGTCGTAGTCCTGCACCAGTGCCAGAGCTTCATACTCATCCTGAGCTGTGTACTTCTCCAGCATCTGAGAGCTGACCAGTTGTTCCTGAAAGATACGCCCAGCTTTGATGGCGATATACCTACGGAATACATCTGGCAGAGACTCAAAGTCAAACATGTACACTATGCGGAACAGTAAGGTACTGCTCGTCCATACAAAGGTATTATGGTCTTTGTCCCACAGTTGCGGAGGGTTCCCTCTCACTGCTACCCGTATCTGCTGGTCAGCTTCTGGTTTAATCCGTAGGGCATTGGTAGGAACCCAGATATACCCATTGACATCGAGAGGGAGGTTTACCCTTTCATCTGTATTAAAGTTCCAGCCTCGTTCCTGCACTTCCCTAGCCGCTTCCTGTAGTGCTGCCAGAGCCAAAGCTACATCACCGAGACCGTTAGTATTCAGAGAGTTGACAGGGGCTTCACCGATGGTTGCCAGCATGCGGTTGATGGCTTCCAGAGCTGAGGTAGGCGCTAGGGTAAGAATAGTCACCTTAGTGCCTCAAGAAGCTCATAGCCAGTCGCATAGAAGTACGAGCCGACATATCGTAGGTGGTTAACTGTACAGAACCACGGATATAGCGCATGGCTGGGAGGGCCGCCAGTGACAGCTCAGCTACTGAAGTTGAAGATGCAGCCGTGTCTCCGGCGTGCTGGAAACCGGTAAACAAAGGAGCGGTGTACCAGTTAGTGCCATCAGCAGACATCTGGATAGCCATTACATCAGCCGATGCAATGCTGACAAGCTTCTGGAAGCTAACCCTGTTACAGTTAGGATTTACCTGATTAAGATCGAAGGTAGGGGTACGGATGAAATCACTTGCAACAGCAGCCGAGGTCGTAGAACTGTTCTTTACATCCCAGTCATAGCTGATCACGGGGATGACGTTGACACCTGTTAGTGCTACTGGTTGAGCTTCGGTAGAACCGAGAGTAAGGTTAGCCATGTTATATCGTCCTTGATATAAAAGTAGTCCCTCCCCGCATACAGCAAGTAGTACGCCAGCAAGGAGGGACAGGAAGGCTTAGGAGCCTTGGGTCAGCGGAAACACGTAATGGATACCAGCAGTATCCTGGGACATTGCACCTGAAGTTAAGCCGTTAGTCCCCCGCAAGATGACGTCGAACAGATTGTTCAACTGAGGGTTGTCAGGCATCAAGTGTCTGTTGGAATTCCCTGGTAACGTAATGGTCAGACCATTGGATGTTGAAGTGGTGCTAGAGGTAAGCTCTGAGGTCTGAATAACCCAGTCACCATTAGGCCATTTCTCCAGAGTAGCTGAAGCCAGCAGGCCAGTGCCGAGGGCGGGGTTGCCACCGTTAGCTACCGAAGCAAATCCTGCGATCTGGAAGGTCAGCAGCGGCGCATCATTAGGTGCCGCCATGTTATTCAACCACCCAGATTGTCAATGCAGGATTAGTAGCACCTGACAGTACAAAGCGGAACAGGCTGTCTGTAACAGGCCTGGTCAGCTTCTTAACGTTGGCTGTGGCAGTATCCACCTGGAACCAGTTGACACCATCAGGTGAAGACTGGAGGGCCAATGTGCCTGAACCCCAAGTACCCTGAGCAGCCCAAGGTATCTGAATGTCACCGTAGAGAGTGTTCCTAGAATCTGCTAAAGACAAGCCGTTAACCAAGAAGGTGCTGGAAGTGCCGTTAGCTGCGAAGGTGATAGGATTAATCACTTGACCTGGGATAGCTCGGGTGTAGCGCAGAGCCGCAACCTTAACCGTAGGGATCAGAGTAGGAGAAGTGGCGCCTGAGAGGGACAAGCGGATCAACGGTGCATTAACTATTGCTTTACCCAAGAAGGCTCCGGCTGTGCCTGAAGCCCATGAAACTGTAGGGTGCGATAACCAAGTAGTGCCGCCATCGAAAGACTCTTGGATAATCAAGGTGCCTAAGCCGAAGTTAGCACCGCCAGTGCCTAAGTAGATCGTTACTTCTGATTCATGAGCATCCAGCGGGATACTGGAAGTCTGACCGTTGGCTGATAAAGTTGCCAAGGTTGTGACGCTTAAAGTCTGTGCCATTTGTTTTACATCCTTTGTAAAGTATAAAGTCCTTCCTCCAGATAACCGAAGGAAGGACAGGAGGTTTCCTAAAGCATGTTATGCAGTTTTCAACTCTACTGCCGCATCAGGTCTTAACACGCCATGACCTACTGCATATCTGCCCAACATCAGTGTACCTTGACGACGAACGTCATACTGGTGTTGCATAGAGACATCCATCAGTTTTACCGTGCCTACCGCATCTTGGCCCATAATCAAGGCAGCGGTATTAGCACCGTTAACCTGATACTTGGCTGGGCCAGTAGCAATGTTGGTAGTAGGTAACTGAAGTGCTTTAACCAACTCGATACCTGCGATGCTGGTAACTTTACCTTCAGAGTACGCACCGGAACCGCCGTACAGCGTGTTGATGGCAGTAGTGTTCTGTGCCAGCAGGTAATACTGAGCAGGACGCAAGTAAGCGGTACGGCCCTCAGCAGGCACCGCGTTCTCATCCAGAATCTGAGCTGCATAGAACAAGCCACCAGCAAGTGACGTAGAGTCAGTCTTGTAGTTGGCATTGATTAATGAAGCGCCGCCTGGAAGACCAGTAACAGCAGTCGAAGCTCTTGCAGCTAACAAGCCGGTTTGCAGGATATTAGCGTCCAACTGGTAAGCCAATGCCAAGCCGCACTCGTTAGAGTAGATGCTACGGACATCATAGTAGTTCATTGCATCATCAATATCAGCAATGAACACTGGAGAAACCAGCAACTGATCGATAGTCACAACCTGTTCGCTTTGTGCGATAGGGTTGCCTACAATCTCAGTTCCTGGAACATGGTAGTACGCAGCCTGTCTGCCGGTAGCTGGGAAGGTCGCGGATTTACCAGCAGTGATCATACGGGAACGAGTGCGATCCAGAGCTACTACGGCTTTCT
Source organism: Pseudomonadota bacterium (assembly GCA_028873515.1). GTDB lineage: Bacteria > Pseudomonadota > Gammaproteobacteria > Burkholderiales > REEB80 > REEB80. The sequence goes on from JAGWIG010000023.1 coordinate 21,157, forward strand.
GGAAAGCAGCCAGCACCTCACCAGCAAATACCTTCAGGAATAACGCTGAGGTATCGCCTGCAAAGTTTTGTTGACCTAAATAGGAAGGGTTAGCATTAGACATTGTTCAATCCTTGAAGTGTCTTTTAGGGGAGATAAGGTTTCCTCATGGATACCTTGTGATTAGTCTCTGGTCTCTCAAAAGTAACGCCAGCAGATTATCCTACCGCAGCAGGGTCAGTGTCATCAGCTTGTGACATCCCGTTGACAAGAAGTCTGGAAGAAGGCTCTCAATCTTATTGAGCCTTAGAAGCGACAGTGTCCTGTGACAGTGAGTCCGGTATATGAGGCTAAATCCATAACCTTACCGAACTCAGGAATCAAGGACACCCCACAGTCACTTACTGGTAACTGATGGTGCTGGCTTCTTAAAGATCTTGGAGAACACGCTGTCAGGGATAACAGCGCCAGAAACGCCAGCAACCGACAGTGTTTGAGCCATGTAAGCAATTGCATTCGCTTGGTCTGGGGTGAACTGATAGATACCAAAGGCTGACAACAACCAGAAGATACCCATGCAGGTAGACTTCTGGGTAAGCCAGCCTCTTAGAAACTGTTTCATTGGTTATATCCCTTGCTTAGCCAGGAAGAAATTGTCAGGAGTGGCGGCAATCTTTGCCTCTACTTCCCGTCGATAAGCAGAATCCGTCCGATACCGAGGGTCGCTGATAGCTGCTGTCACTTGTGCTGTGGAAGCGAAACCGCCATTACCCGCTCCAGATGTGGAAGCTCCGCCTGTCAAGAAGTTAGCAGGCTGTCTACCGTTGGCCGCAACGTACTTAGCTTCTAACCCTTTAATAGCAAGGTGCGCTATGTTCTGATCCTGCTGACCGACAGCTGCGTTGAATGAAGCCTGCTCTGCCTTAGTCATGCCTGTAGCAGCCCACGCCATCATTGCTCTGTAGTTTGCCTCTCCGCCTACTAAAGCGAACGCTGCGTTGTAAGCCTGTGCCTGAAGAGCCTTTTGGCCCTCAATGTACTGATCCACAACTTCCTTAGAGATACCTGACTTAGCCAGTTCCTCGTAGGATTCTGGGGTAAGTTCTCCTTTCTCAGCGAACTCCTGCTGAAACTTGGGAAGGTCAACACCGGCTGGGACTTGAGGATCAGCAGCAGGCTGTGCATCAGGCTCAGTAGGAGGAACCGCTGGTGTTTCAGGGGCTGACTGAGCGCCTAGCTTCTTCTCCAGTTCGGTGTACGCCTTAGCTAAATCTTCGGCAGTGTCGAACTTTCCAAGTATCTTTTCTGGACTGGCAGGAGGAATAGATGCCTGATTGTCAACCGGAGGGGTGTTCTGAAACTGCACATCTCCGTTACTGCTGAACGATGTAGTGGCTACCTGTTCCCCTAGTGAGGCCATGTGTGCGTTATATTCGTCACTGCCAGGTACTAAAGGTGCTGCTGAACTGTCTGCTGGGTTACTCATCTACTATCACCACTTCACTACAGTTGTGCCATTCAAATCTTCAACCGATTGTGCAGAGGAGGTGTCTGTCACATGGTCGAAAGCCGTAGGAGCAGCTTGAGCTGCCAACTCCTCCGCTGTGGGTAACTGAGCGGTTACTTCAGGGAGGTTGTTCAAGGCTGGATCAAGGGTTTTCTTAGGAGCTGTTGCCATGATATTACTCTTATGGTTTGTTGTTGATATGGTCTGCCATCCCTTTAACTGCATTAGGGACTGCTGCTTGTGCTGCTTGTGCTAACTGCTGTTGCTTCTGGGCCTGCTGTACTTCCTCCTCAGACCTTACCAATCCATCAGTATCCAGCGCCAGTCCTGTACCCATACGGGTGATGTAGTCGGACAGGTTGATATACGTAGAGATTACTTCGGGGCCGAGGGGAGCGAGCTTAGCCATGAACTGATCCAGTTTGGACATTTCAAAGCCACGGCCTAGAGCTGATAGCCCTGTAGTGATCTTAGGAGCCACAAGGTCTTTAGGTATGTTAGGAACTTCCCCTGCCTTCCGCATCTGGAGGAGGTAGACTTTTACCAACGATAGCTGGAGTTCCTGAGAGAGTACTGAATAAATGCCCCCTAACGTGGACTCAAGTTCTTCGGCAACGTACCTTATCTCTTCAGCAGTGACCCTTTCCCCATTCCTTTGTACCGAGCTGTTCAGAAGGAAAGTGAAGGAAAGGCTTTTGGTAAGCTCTTGGGCCAACTCAAAAGGAGTCCTGAAGTCAGCATATTTGTCCAGCTTCAGTATCCCAATGTCATCCACGTTTCCCTCTACCAGCGCACCGTTTGGCGCCTCAGAGATACGCTTCTTATTAGTGGTAGCGTTAGGCTTCAGTAGGAACAACACCCTAGCTGCTGCTGCTGCGCCTTCAGTCATGGCCTTGCGTAGACTCTCCAGAACATTCAGATCACCATAGCATTCCTCTACATAACTCCGCCCGTAATCCTCATTCTCTACTGGGATGAATCGCAGAGGGAGCCAGGGGAGTTCATCAGCAGGGGCTGAGCCTTCAGAGCCTGGGACTTGTTTACCATTCAGCTCCTGATAGAAACTGAATGTCCCGTCTTCTTCTTTATAGACACGGGTGAAGAGGTGGATAACGTCTTCTGGACTATCCTCTTTAACTTCTATCCCACATGCCTGTAGTACCTGCTGGGTTAAGGCGAGTGGGGATATGTCCTCTTTGGTGATTATTTCCAGAATGTTCCCTGAAGGATCACGCTTGACAACATAACGGGACAGAGGGTACTGCCTGAGTGTCCCATCGTTCTGGATGTATAACAGCACATTACCAGCCACTATGAGCTGTTTTGTTGCTTCAAATATCTTTACACGGACACCTTTGGTCTCTATCCGTGTGTTCACAGCCCTCTCTATTTTACCGAAAGCTGCGTCAATGTTTGCCCTAGCACCTTGTTGTCCCGCTGCCCTTTCCAGATCAAAGTCGCTGATGTCTAACTGGAAGAACCCTGAGTTAGGAGGGAACATAGCCAGTGTCAGCTTAGATGCTAGGTTGTTGACTCCTCTGGCACCGATGGACTGATAAGGTGTAGGATACTTAGTCGCCGCACTGTTATTGGCTGGAGGTACTAAGGCTGGAATGGTAAGCTTAGCGTAACGCCTTGCTCTCATCAGGTAGTTATTCCGTAAGGCATCTAACCGATGATACCGTCCACCTGCTGAACCCTCTGGATGCTGCTCGTTCCTTGGTTCTGACATTATCCCTGTCACTCCTTAGGTTGGGATACCTAAACCTACCCCTGAGTTACCAGTTGCTAGATCGATGGTTAAAGCTCCCTTCCCTTTCTTAGCTGATGCTATACCTTGCTGGTCAGTCCCTGTCCCCCCAGTGGGTGTCTCAGGGTTCTGGAGCATTGGGGGAGGGGGTGGTGGAGGGGGTGGTGCTGGAATAGCTGGAGCGCTTCCGCCGCCGCCTATACACATAGATACACTCCTTGTATCAACTTGTTATCTAACTTTCCTACTCGTCGTCATCCAGTAGGGAAGAGTTACTTTCCAACCTCAGCAGCTCCAGTAGTCTACTGACAAGCCTCCGTTCCCCAGCCTTCATCCATATCTCACGTTCAGTGTCTTTAGGGTCAGGAGGGAGTGAAGGGTAGGTACTATCGAGTGCTTGAATGAGGTCGTAGGACAGCGGGGGGACTTTCCTAGCCATCCGTGAGTACCTGACTTTCTCGATGGGAGAAGTGGCTGCTTAAAAAGGCATTCAGCCCTATCATGGTTTGGAACACCATTTCCAACCTGACACCTCCATTAACATCAGCTTGAGTAACTATCCATCCGTTAGTAACCTGATGAATACTAAGTGGGCTATTTTGTCGAAACATTGTGTTTTCCTTTTAGTATCTCAAAGTCAACTACTGCCAACCCTTCGATACCTAATTGTTTAGCTGCATGTCTGGACAGGTCTAATACCCTTCCCTTACGGAACGGGCCTCGATCATTAATCCTGACTGTTATGGCTTTCCCGTGATGCTTAATCCGCACCCTGCTACCAAAAGGCAGCTTTCTGTGAGCAGCGGTAAGCTCCTTAGGATTGTATGTCTCTCCACTTGCTGTAAGCTTCCCAGTGTCGTACCAAGAAACCAGCCCTTGCTGAGGAAGACACTGGGAGGACTTGAACAGTAGGAGCAGAAGGAGGAGCAGCCTTATCAGATTGAGCATCCCCTGCCTCCTTGTGGACGACTTTAGGTGCAGACCAGAGGTTGATAGGCGGAAACTTCAGGTCAGGCCAGCTAAGCATGGCTATTATACCAAGGCCATTTACCTAACTCTACCGCCTCTATATACATCTCAAGATAATGCTTAGCTTTCTGCAAGTCTTCTAAGCGCTTCTCCTTGTCCCCTTTGATACGAGTGATGTACTTTAGGATGTCTTTCTGGAAGAAGTCCAGCCCATTGGCAACTGCATACTCAATGGGCTGTATAGCTAGAGACTTGTAGTGGTTTCCTCCCACCTGCTCATGGGAGAAACTGGCAACCTTGCTTAGGGATATAGGCTCTCTCCTTCTAAGGAAGAGTTGACGCCTATCCCCTATCAAACCTGGAAGCCGCTTTCCCTCAGCAGTGAACACTAGGTTATGGCCGTTTATAACAGCTCTTATGGGAAAACAATTTCTGACGTCATACTCAACACTGGTCGCTACTCCTGAAAAGTTGTAGGCTTCATATTCGCCTGTCTGCCACAACATCCAATTAAATTCTATTCCTTCAGTTACTTGGGAGGTTCCCATAGTCTCACCTTCTTTTTCTTAAAGTCGTATTGTCCATGACGGAGGATGTTGGAGATACGTGCCGAAGCGAGTGCCTCTTGGTAAGGTTTTCTGTAGTAGACACTCAGTACAGCTTCCCAAGAGCTATCAAAGTCTGGAGAACTGAGTGCTTCCTCAGCTGCAACTTTCCCTGCTCCTGGACAGCCTGGATAACCGTCTACCGCATCCCCAGTTATTGCTTGAGACATGTGGTAACGATCGGCTCCCTCTTCCGTAATCCTCTCTACCTTCCCGATGTTTGGGTTATAGAGCCAACCAGGGATAGTCCTCAAGTCCTTATCGATACTGACAACAATCTTCTTGTTATCAGGCAGAAACTCAGGATCAGTGGAGAATATGCCCATCACATCATCGGCTTCCAGCTTAGGGAACTCTAAGACTCGGTAATGTTTCCGCAGTAAATCCTTAGCCACTTCGAGGAGCTGAGGTCTTACCGTGTCCTTCCGATTAGCTTTGTACGAAGGAAGAACCTTCAGTCTCCAGTTGTCCTTACCAGGGCAGGACAAGCAGATATAAAAGTCGTCCCCATCGGTAGCCTGCATGTACCCGTCGATAGCTTCCGCTAGATCATGCAGAACATCTGCTTCACCTTTTAGGTAGACAGCCGGTTGGTTATCCTCAGTCGGCTGGGTAGGCTCCGCACCCTCTTCCGTAAACCCCTCGTTATCCCCAAAGTCAAAGGACTTCTGGGAACGAACAGCTACCTGAAAGGCCAGAATATCCCCATCGATAAGGAGGGTGACACGCTGTTTACTTTTAGACATGGAGACCACCTGTGGGATCGTTAGGCCAACTTACTGTCACCAGAAAGACCACGCACAGAGCTACAGTGTTTAATAAGTCTAACATATAGGAACCTTCGCTTTTAATCGTGGTGGACTGCCAGGGCAGCTACAAGATGGTAATAATCTGCCTGCTCTTCCTGTAAGTCTTGGATATGGATACCAGCAGCTGTTGCATTGTCGTAGGTAGCTGAATAGACCCTGCCTGTAGTATCCCCTCGATACAACACCACGTAGGTCGTGGCGGTTGAAGGTGCTGTGTTCTTGTGGAATACTTTAGAAACTAACTGTCTCACTCTTTTGATATTATTTACCATGCAGGGGTTTTCCTTTGGATTTACTGTTCCTGTGTTTTTGTAAAGCTGCTGCTTGTTCGGCTAGGAACTGGGATTTAAGTTGGTCATATCTATCCCACTCTTTCAAGCCGTTATCTTCCAGGAACGATAGAAACCTTACGTTCATTCGGACACAAGCGTAGACTTCTACATCTACCTCAACTGTTAACTTTTTAGTTGCCATGCGTATTCCTAATGTGTCTCAGCCCAAGACTTACCGGATTTATATTCACCAGTAATCGGACACCTGAATTTAAGTAGAGTACCGGCAGTCTCCATTGAGGCAACCGCTGCTTTACCTACCGTATCCGCCAGCTCTTCTTTACACTCTATCTGCCACTCGTCATGCACATTGGCAACGAACTCGTAGTCTTCTCCAGGCAACAGCTTGTGATCTTCCTGTAACGATCTGTCCAACAGGGCTAAGGCTTGTTTCATTAGGATGGCACCAGCTGACTGTAGGAGCGTGTTTAAAGCGGAGTGACTTGATCGTACATGTAGGACTCTTCCGTCCAGTCCCTTTAAGTAACCAGAGGACTTTACCTTGATCTTGACGGCTTCGGAGAGTTCTTTCAGTGCAGGGAGGTTCTTGAGAAACTTGTCCCTAGACACTGCGCCTCTGTGTATGTAACAGAGTTCTTTCTTGGTACTGGAGGCATACCGTCTGGAACCTTTTAGTTTCCTTATTGCCTTCTCATTGTCAGAGAAGTAAACCTTCAAATCTTCAGGTTTCAATAGGATAGTTCCTAACTTATGGTCTCCTGCTCCATATATGAAAGCATCGTTTGTTCAGTAAGGGTCGCTATGCCTTACCCGCCTAATGGCTGCTGCATGTTCCCATGCAGTCCAGACTATATCTTCACCTCTACACTAGAGGGCTATGCGCTTCCAGCAGCTTTGCTGTACTCCCGTTAGGGATAGTCGTTGCACCTTGCTTATGAAATTTTACATACTCAGCGGCAGCTTTTAGTAACTCAGGGTTATCCTGAAATAAACCTAACCCTCTATTACAGTTATGACATAGAAGTTTCCTTATCATACCTGTCGCATGATCGTGGTCTACAACAAGCCGCTGTCTGTGGTGTTCCCTAAGTAAGAACCCCTCTGTTCCACACAGATAACACTTCTCCTGCTGCTCTGTTCTTAACCTGCTGATTACAGCTACAGAGTACTTACCGTAAGTCCTGCGGTAGTATGCAGCGTCGTAACCCTTCATTTTGCAAGGATCACTGCAATACATGTGGCAGGGAGAGTACGGCTGGAACAGTTCTCCGCAATTCCTGCAAGGTTTCTTGTTGAACTTTCCGTTAGGGTATTTCATGGTAACCCTTTACCTTCATAAGCCTTGGCTCAGGGTTGTCCGTTCTGGGGTTCCCCTGAATTCACATAGTTGTTTTCTATGAGTCGCCTCATAGGGTTCCTAATTCAAGAACCAAGTTTTTGCATCGTCCCTTGAGTCTATCTCAAGAGCCTTACGGTTTACGGTGTGAATCTCCGTACCGTCTTCCTTACGGCCCTCAGTGACCGTTCGGATATACGCTCCTTCATCGTACTTCGCCATGTAACCAGCCAAGCACCTAAGCTCCAAAGCAGAAGCATCAGCTCCCACAAGAGACTTGCCGAAAGGAACAGTAAACAATTCCCTACAGTCATGGCCGTAAGGACTATAGCTGGCTGGAACCTGAGCCATGTTTGGTGAAGCATGTGTCATTCTCCCTGTAACAGCGCCGTTGGTCAGCACTAAGCCATGTATCCTCCCGTCAGCTTTAACATGGGTGAACCATGCCTGCTTACCTTCGGATAACTGGCCTATCCTTTTAGAGACTGTGAGGTACTCAATCAGTAACCGAGCCTCTGGGTACTTATCTAAGGATTCCAGAATAGTCTCGTCAACCTTAGGTTTGCCTTCGTCAGTGAACTCTGTAGGCACCCAGCCGAACATCCAATGGAGCCAATGATAAATATGGTCTCTGCTCCCTGGGTTAAAGGATGTAACCACCAGCTTCTGAACAGCAGCCCCTTCAGTGTACCCTCTGGACTTATTGTTTACCTTAGGCACCAATGGTTCCCCTGACCTCAATAACCTTGGAGTGAACACTGAGGTAAGCTCTTCTTCCAGTTCAGCCCTACGCTGGCAGAGGCTGGCATAAAGAGCCGTGGCTTTAGGCATGTCAAACAGGAACCCATACCGTTGCTGTCTCCCTATTATATGAGCTACCGCATGTTCAAGCTGTACGCTTATAGGTGAGTAAGGGGTACTGGTAAGGTACTGGTAAAGACTTGCTAGTGTCTCAACGTCCTGTACACAGTAATCTTCCATCTCCGTAGACCATGCTTCCCATCCCCCACTATATTCAGCTTTAGGGTTTCCTAACCTGTAGCCCCATGCCTTCAGAGAGTGAGACCTATAGCAGTCTCCTGGTAACTTACCGGCAGCGAGCAGTTTACTGTCTGTATCCTTAAGATCAGGGCAGATAAGCCTAGACAACACTAACGTATCAACTATGGAGGCATTAGGGATGCTGATTGATGGGTATAGTTTACGGATAACCTGGATGTCATAGTTAATGCCATTATGGGCTATAAGTTTCTTACCCTCAGCAGCTGCTTGTTCCAGCCTTAGCAGCCCTTCAGTAACTGATCGAAACGGATTGTTAGTCTGGTTGTTAAACCTTTCAATCTTCCCTCCTTCCAGGTGCTTAATAACCAAGCAGTGTATCTTTGTCACATCATCCAGGAGACCGTCAGCTTCAATATCAAATATCAAGTCCCCTCCGTCCTTAACCATCCGACCATACCACTGATAGTTCCATAATGTCCTCATTAAGGAGTTGCTGAATAGTCCCCCTAGCGATGCCTGGAAAACTTCCTGGGAACTCTTCGCCCTCTGCCAAAGGAACCCCAGCTTCCCGTAACTTTGTGGTTACATGCTGTTCCCATGAACGAGGGGTAGGGTGTTGACAGAAATCCTCTGCCCTAAAACTTACTGTTATCTGCTGTGCCATTAGAACTCTTCCTCGTCAGAGAATGGACAATTGACAGCTTCCTTGCTATTACCTTCACCATCCTGCTGCCTGACGAACAACCTTCCGGTTTCCTTCTCGTACCCTAAAGGGATGGTAAGGCCGGTAGCTTGCCCTGTGAAGCGGTCTTTAAGGATACGGAATGTAGTCTTTTCCCGCACTGAAGGATCGTCAGCTTGTGTGTCTCTCTCTATGCCAAACATGAAGAAGCTCCAGAAGCCGATTGCTCTTGAGCCTTTGAAGTGGCGAATCATCACCCTGCCCCCCTCTTCATGCGGTTTTCCTTCTGGAGTCGATAGGTGACTGACGAACGTAATAATGATCTGAAGAGCATTAGCAAGCCCTGCCAGCTCTTTCATAATCTGTTCTATAGACCCTTTTTCATCCCCAGTGTCTGCCATTGCTGTCAGATGGTCGAGATAGAACACCCTGATTCCCTGAGACACGGCCATGTATCTGATCTTGCTGGAAACTAAAGACCAGTCAGTTGAACCGAAGGAATCAAAGAAAGTTACCTTACCTTCTAACTCTGTCAGTGCTTCCGAGAGTTCCTCTTGATCCCACTCTGTACCCTGCGGGATACTTTCCACACTCCCCGATGTTTTGCGAGGGTGTGGTATGTGGAACCGCTTGCTCTTGATCTTACCGGCGATACGTTTGGCAGTCTCAATTGGACGTTGCTCAAGGAAGATAACCCCAACGGGGATGCCCAAGGTATCGATGTCATATCCGATTTGTTGAGTGAGGAAGTCCGTTTTACCGCAGCCAGTGCCTGCCCCAACACCATAAATTTCACCATAGCGGCGACCGTAAGTAGCCGAAGTGAGTTCTTCAAAACACCACGATAGTCCATAACTTACCCCCTCTAGAGCTAGTTGTTTTATTTCATCTATCCCTACCAACCCTTCAGGACGATAAGGCTTAGCCTGCCAAATAGCGTTAACTATGGCTGCTGCCTGTCCTCTCTGAAGGCACTCATTAGCGTCCTTGTAGGGAAGGGAAGCTACTTTGCATTTACCTGGGGTAAACAACTGGGCGCATTCTTCAACTGCTTCTTGTCCAGGCTCATCCATGTCAAACATCAGAACCACAGTTTCATAAGTCTCCAACCATTCCAGAGCCTTCTTGATACTCTTTACTGCTGATGAAGCACCGTTAGGCAGAGACACTACAGGCCACTTGTTCCCCTGAACCTGACTGACTGTCATACAATCAAGCTCACCTTCAGTAATGACTACCAGTTTCCCGCCGTCACCCCACAGTTGCTGCCCGAATAGGTCTACATCTTTAGGCTTACCAAGGAACTTAAAGGTCTTGTCAGGGTATCTAACCTTCTGAGCCACTAAGTTCCTGCCGGAATAATAAGGAGCTATCTGACAGTTGTTTCCCTTTCCGTCCTTACCAACTAAGTACCCGAACTTACGGCATGTCTCCTCAGTCAACTTCCGTTTACCAAGGGACAAAACTTCTCCATCTAAAAGGGGCACTTCCTGTGCCATGCTGTCTCTCCTTCGGGATGTTTGGTTATCTATCCCTGCTGGGGGCTTATCCTTGTAACCGCAAGAACAGATACCCCAACCGCTTGTGTACCGGCTGAGGTTGTCTGAGGAGCGACACTTTGGACAAGGCGCGTGGTGACTGAAAACTGATTCGGCAGTTACTTTATGCCCACCCAAGGAAACGGTACCTGACATAGCGTTGTCCTGTGATGTCGGTCTTCCATTGTGACAATAGGCTCATACCTTCCTTACGGAGGTTTGACATTTGTTTAGTTAGGGAACGTACCTTATAGAGAGATGCTGCTTCTATTTGAGATATTTCCCCTACTTCCTGCATGTGTTCTCGTAGTTGATCTAGCTGGGTCATGTTATTTTTTCCAGATATTCGTAGCTTGATGTGGAATCAGGTGGTGATCCTATTTGAATATGGCTAAAGGAATAGCCGGATTGTTATAAAGCGACTGATTAAGATTGCCTGATTCATGCGGCCCCTGATGGATAACCTGCTCCACTCATTTCGTTTCCCTTACCCAATCAATAGGTATCTTTTTGTCAGCGAAAAGAAACCCATACTTCCTGCACCAGTCAGCGTAGGAAGTTTTGGATGTCTTGTTTAGTTTGGTTGTAGACCTGGAGAAGACGAATCTAATATCCTTCTCAGGGTGCTGTGCTTTTATCAGTAGGTGTTTCTTGCGGTCATCGCTGGTGAACCTGCCTTTAGTCTCAACGATAATACCGTTAGGTAACTCAAAGTCAGGCGTGTACCTGCGAGTCTCCTCAACTAGATAATTGATCCGTGACTCAGGATTTTCATAGACTACAGGAATGCCCAGTGACTGGAGGTAAGACGCTGTGTCGTCCTCCAGTCCTGAGCGATACCCGTTAGCGATTGCCCGATCCCTGGGCGACTGTGAGGAACTAGAAGTCCTCGTCTTCCTTGCTGTTGGTGCTACCATGTGTGTCACTTCCTGTGTCACTAGAGCTTACACTATCATCGTCTTCGGCAAAGTCTCCCTCGTCGAACCCTTCGTCTTCCTCATCGAAACCATAAGCTTCTGCTGTACGTCCTCCTGCTCCTGGAGCCACAGGCTTCTTAACCTGAATAGCGTCAATACGGAGAGTGATACCGGCAGTGTTAGTTGCAGGCATATAGAAAGGAACAACCACGTAGGCGACCTTCAGGAGACTTCCTCCACCGACCAGTACCTTTGTGATGTTCTTGCCGTTGAATAGGGGGATATTAACCTTATGAACCTTTCCGTCCTTTTCATATTCAGCATTGGATGCGAACTTGAACAGATAGTCACCTGTTGGTTCCCCTTCAGCGTCCACATCTTCTACCCAGGGTAGATGCTTCTGTAAGGCTTCTATTGCTTTCTTGGCAGAAGCTTTTGCTTTGCCATCTTTACCATTTGTGGCTTTGTCTCTTAACTCTGCCAATGCTTGTTCATAAGCAGCTTCTGCATGGGGTTCTAAAGACTCAATAAGAGCTTGGGATTCTTCAGGGGACAGTCTTAAGTTTACCTTGTACTTAGGACGGCCCTTACCTCCCACATCATCTGGTTTGTTAAGGTACGGATAGACAGCGGTGCCTACTGGTGTCAGCCCTTTGATTACTTCTTTTTTCTCTTTAGCCATAATTTTTAATCCAAAAGTGTACGTAGAGTGTCGATTAGTATTTGAATGTGGGGCAGTAGTTTGGAACCAAAAGGCTCTTCTCCTACAAGCCCTTCAGCTATGTAGAGGAACGCTACAACCCTTTCGTTACTGAAAGTTTCAATCAGCTCATCCACGATGAACCCTTCATCTTCCAAAGCTGCCCACAAGTCTGTAGGAAGAGGCTCTCCAAGGGCTATGTACACTTGCGCTAGTGCTACTAACTGCTCTTTGAAGGACATTCAGTTAGCTCCTAAAGTGAGAGCCAGAACACCTGCCGCCACGCCTATAGACACACTGAACGTCCCAATAAGAAATACCTTTATCAAGTCGGGAAGGGTTACTCTGATATACGGCCGGTTTTGGACGGTACTGAGATCGTTATTAAACATTTCGTTATTACTCACATTTCGTTATCAAGGTATTGACGGATGGCTCTCACATGTTCCCCTTTCCCTTGCAATAGGGAGTCGTTCAGCATCCTTCCGGATTTACTGAGAAGCTCAGGGGAGTTAATGTTGAACCGCTTACATAGAAGGAGGAACAATATAGCTATCGCCGGTAGTCGGATGCCTGGAGGGTTTAAGTTCTGAAGAGAGTCCAGAATCCCGAACGATGCCTGCACTACTTCATCAGCTGTCGAGTTGTTTATCTGATCGATCACGTTAGGTCTCATTAGTACCCGCTAAGGCTGTAAGGATAGAAACAAGTAAGGGGTAGAACTTCAGGGCGGTTTCTCCGTCCATTTCTTTGATACGGTCATTACTAAATGACAGCCACGCTTCTATGCTATGGAGCTGGCACCCAACCTGCGCCATCCCTGAGTAAACGGTAATGTGATAGCTAAGTCCAGACACGCAGACAGGGCTAATAGTCAACAGTGCGGAACCGGAGACCTGTGCGGAATCGGAGACCTTTGCGGAACCGGAGACCTGTGCGTCACCGAAGACCTGTGCGAAACCGAAGACCTTTGCGGAACCGGAGACCTTTGCGAAACCGAAGACCTGTGCGAAACCGAAGACCTGTGCGGAACCGGAGACCTTTGCGAAACCGTAGACCTTTGCGAAACCGGAGACCTGTGCGGAACCGGAGACCTGTGCGGAACCGAAGACCTTTGCGGAACCGAAGACCTGTGCGTAACCGGAGACCTTTGTGTAACCGAAGACCTTTACGGAACCGGATATCTGTGCGGAACCGGATATCTGTGCGAAACCGGAGACCCTTGCGGAACCGGAGACCTTTGCGGAACCGAATATCTGTGCGAAACCGAATATCTGTGCGGAACCGGAGACCTGTGCGGAACCGGAGACCTGTGCAGTATCTGCCACCCATCCTCCACCGTTTGGGTGTCGATGTGCAGGAACCGGCCCGTTGCCATCTTGGAAGTCGAATAGTGTTACAGGGCTGTCAACAGGTTGTTCATTTTCTACTTCGTTCATTACTTTCTCACTTTCATATTGAAATAATGAGCGTCCCTGCTCGTTAGTGTTTGTATAGCTAAGGTACAACCTTTTAATTTATTTTATATTTCAACCAGTTATGCCTTAATAACAACGTCCTTTTATGAGGACTCTTCAGGCAAAGAAGTAGAGCGACTCCTTGATTTCCTCCAGTTCCAAGGTTCCCATCGGAGGGCATTCAGGCACGTAAGCTGCTACTTCGGATTCCGTTATTGTCTCCAGAAGCCCCTTCCTGAACTCTCCAAGAACATCCCCAGAATACTGCTCAACGAACTGTTCCCTAAGCAGTATGGACAGTTCCATCATGTTCGCTGCATGAGTACCGAAGCTGTCATGGATGAAGGAGAACGCTTCGATACCTGCTGCTAACCCTGCATTGATTGTTAACATCATGTGCGAAGCGTCACAGGAATGGATGAAGTTGGGAGCTATCCCTACTACTTGTTTCCTAGTGTTTGGTTTGGAACCTGGAGTTCCTATCAGGAAATAAGAAGCCTTACCTTTTATAAGCACCTTAATCTGCTTACTTTCCTTTTTCATGTACGCTTGCTTAACCAGTAGTCCAACCGGAGTAGTCCACTCGATAACATCAGAACAGGCAGCCGATACCTTGACAGCATCCTGAAGCCAGTCCATAGCTTGACGAGCCGCTACTACAGTGCTGCCGATAGCTTGGTAGTTGATCTTGGCAACATAGTTGGCAACTTGAGGTATAGTTAGTTCCCCAATATCAGGCAGTACGCCGTCAGCTTTCATCTTCTTCATTTCGTCAATCAGCTGGTCTCGCATACCGAACAGTGTGACAGCATAGGGTACGGTCATGGTGTTACGTTTAGCCAGCTTCCGAGTAACGAAACCCGAAGGCAGCTGCAACGCTTCTTCTACACCCTCTTCTTTATCTGCCCAGATCAGCAAGTTGGCCCTATCAGCCACTTGCTGATAGATGTCGCTGGGTTTTTCTGAAGGAACCAGATTAGTAGCAGCCCCCCCAACGCTATCTCTGAGCATTGCAGAATAGTTCTGGAGGCCATTACAAGTGCCATCCACTTGGATAGGGAGATGGGACACATGCTCAGGGCCATGCACATGCCACCCAAGGTAATCAAAGCAAGCAGCAAGAAACAAGAAGGGATCAGCAGCCTTAGTCCACCCTTGGTTAGCTAAAGGATCAATAGCATAGTCAAGCAGCTCCTGTGAGTGCTCTTTTACCCATTGGATACGTGCTTCATAACCTGCCTTGTCGAACCCCCATGAGTTTGCAACATGCACGAACAACCATGCTGCCCCCTCTTCACCCAAGGGTATCCCCTCAGCAAACTCCAGTAACGCCTTGGAGCTATCATCCCCTTGGGGAGACAAGCCGGTACTAATTGGATAAGCCCTTCCCCTCCAGTCAAGCGTATATGGAAAGTAAAACTCCTGTTCATCCAAGAACTTCTCGGCTATCCAGAGTTTCGTGCTGATGTCTGAGACTTTGCCTGTGATCCTGTGGTTGTAATCATACACTTCCCGCATTGCGTTCTTGTAAGACTTCAACAGCTCAGAATCATGGTCAACCGCATCTGGACGATCAGGAAACAGCTTTCCGTCACGGGGAGGCATCTTAGCCCTATCCCCTCCCAGCTCCCACAGTGCCGACATGACATCGTAAACCTTCTTATTGATACGCCATTTGGTATTCTGGAGACCGTTGGTTGCGGAGTAGACTCTGGACAGCTGCTCTCCCATACCAGCCAGTGTTCTGAGATGCGCCTTGTCGGAAGTCTTCAGCAATGTATTATGAACTGAGTGATATCCTCCGTTGTATGGGGTTGTCCACTCCCTAGGAGGGATTAGCATGGGCAGAGAGAAGGGAGAGAGAAGGGAACATGTTTGGTGTTGCTTATTGAGCCATTGCAGCAGGCTCGCAGTTGCCTTTAGGTATGCTTGAGTGACCTTTGGGCCAGTCCGTACCAAGTCCTTCTCAAAGAAACCTGTAGTTTCTATCACTATCTCCAGCAGCCTAACACCCACATTTAGCCTGAACTCCTCAGTCCATCCCCTCTCTTGGACACCTGCATCCATCCGTTTGTAGTCTAAAGCCCTTTCCCTTTGTTTGCCGTTACCTTTATGAGCAATGTCCCTCTCGGCCCACTTTAGCTGCATTGGTGCCTGCTTCTGGAAATCTTTGTACTCCAGCATCTTTTCGAGAGCTGCGGCAATCTCGAAGGCTACCGTCTGGTACTTAGTGCCTTGCTTGATGTTGCCAATGCAGGTGCGGAGGGCAATGATGGCAGTTTCTGTGTACCCTGCTTCCTTAACTTCCCGTACCGTAGCTCCTCCCCGTCTAGCTGATGTGCCTGATAGCACAGCTTCGGCCCACTCCTCGATACCAGCAGCTACAGCAGCTACCGATTGTCTTACTAGCAGTTGACCAGGAGGCATGTTGGCTTCGTCTTCCCTTGACATTTGTTTAAAGTAGCGTTCCTGTCCCAGCCCTATCATCTCTTTTTCAAGTTCAAGTTGACGGACTAAACGTTGTTCAAAGGTTTCTAAGTGGTTACTGTTGGCTGTCATGGTTTTTCTCTCTTCAATCGTTGAGTAATGTCCTTTGTTGAGGACGCTAGAGGCACAGGAAGCCCCTTCAGGGAACTTTCCCCGTGTCTATTGAGTGTGTTTTACTTTTTGATACTGCTTATACTACGGGTTTCTTCTTGAAAGGATCAGCGACGATAGCAGGGTCTCTCCTGGCTAACTCCACGATCCTCTTGACTAACGGCGAGTAGTCATCAGGGTTACTGGAGCCTAACTCATGGACTTTGGATGTTTCCGGTAGTACGGACACAGCGTCTGCCTCCAGCTTGTTGTACTCGTCATCTGAAATCAACGGTACAATGTCAACGTAGTAAGCGTAGCGATGAACCATCACCATCAGCTCCAGGTAGGAGGCAGGGATCATGGACAGTTCCCCCCTGGCAGGACAACCCAAAGTGTTACGCAAGGTAACAGGTTGATGCACAGTCTGCGGTTGTAGGGCAACCAGTGGACACCTATCCAGAGCGAGGACAACCGGAAGAGGACTCCTAGTTTCATTTGGAGCCATCCAGTAGCACAGCCAGTTCCGCCTGTAATTTCTCAACTTCCTCTTGTTTATCAGCAGCCAACCTTAGGGCTTGTGAAAAGGATGTAGGCATTGATGGTGTCGGTAAGCTCGGAACTTTAGGTTCCTTACCCTCCAGTTCAATCCAGCGGTCAACAATAGCTGCCCTGTGCGGGATGCTGTACCCTGCAACTAAGATGTGGGATAACCGGAAGTCCAGGTTGTAGCTGGGGTACGTCTGCTTGTTCTGTGGGTGGACGTAAGGGGTCTCCCCAAAATTCGGGAGACCTAATTCTGCAAGCATCGTCCGTATGTCAGACATCACATGGTCATGCCTCTTCCCCGTCAGCTCAGCAATCTCCAGGGAACTCATGGTTAACTGATTGTTGACTAGTGGTTTCACAAGCTCCACTTTGACCGGCTGAGCCTTCACGGGGGTCTTATGTTTGAAAACGTTATCTATGAGCCAGTACAAGAGCTGGTTAGCTTTGGCCTTGTTTAGCTTCTTTAACAGTTTTCTACAGATGTGGCTCCCTATAACCGTAGCTCCTCCATTCCTGCCCACCTGGGCTGTTCTCAAGCTGGCTTTGGAAACTACGGTATCCAGATGGTATCTAAGGTTGGATACCACATAACCTAATGGGGCTGCCAGATCGTTGACCACTACAGCCTCTTCCCATCTTCCTCTACTATCCTGATGATATGGGCGTTGTAAGTTACGGACGTTACAGCTGACAAACACACTTGTTTATTCATTTCGTTTACCTTTTGTTCAAAGTTGGAACTGCTTTATGTACGTCCTTCCGTTTAAACATCGGATCGTCCTTGACTCGATGGAGCCACCAGTCCATTTGTTGCCTTACCTGCTCGTCAGTCTGGTGGAACTGAGAAAGCTTAACCATCTTCCTTGTTGCGGTACTCATTAGTTACTACCTGTTGATCTGTTGCGTCCTCGTAAGGGGTTAACCTTAAGTAGACTATAAGTATAGCTGTTGACTATAAGTAACTATAAGTTACCTTAGTTTATTTATTTCTGTACCCTCATCCATGTCCTTACTGGAGGACTTACTGAGAGGAGATTAAGTCAGACTTATAGTTATCTCCCCTGCTAAGGTACAACCTTTTAATTGTTCTTAACTTTCAGTTACTTACCGAAACAGCTTGTCCACCCCATTTTGTGCTGCTGGTGTGCTGTTGATTATGTTTCGTTTAGTGTTCATTGTTTCCAGCACGTTAACTAAAGGTGATAGCGAGTCCACATTAAGATGGATATACCTGTTCGTGGTTGTGGCTGACTTATGGCCCAGGAACTCTTTAACCATCGGCGCATTGATCCCTGCCTCAATCAATCGGGTAGCCGTAGTGTGACGTAGAGTGTGCCTAACGAGCGTTTTATCCTCCCCCAGCCCTACCTGTTGCTTAGCCCAATTCCACGACCTAGCGGCTTGTTTATAGTTATATATGAAGGGTTTTGGGTGGCCTACTTGCTGCCAGTTGGTTAGTATTTCAACAGCTCTTAACGTCAACGGCTTGGTAACTGATGAGCCGCTTTTAGTGTCAGGCAGAGTCAGGCAGTGTCTTTCCCAGTCAACTTGTTTCCACTCCAGAGTCAATAACTCCCCAATCCTACAGCCAGTTTCGAGAAGTAACTCGAAGAGGAGGAGAGATTCTTTATGTACAGGATCGATGGATAAGGCTAGTGTCTTCCAGATTGCGTCTTGTTCGTCCTGAGCACATACCCTGGTATTCTGACTCTCTTTGAACAAGGGGACTTTAGGGGCCTTATCGATATACCCTGAGTCAACTCCCCATGACAGGATGTATGTCAGCGTGGTTAGGATTCGATTGATTGAGGCTGGTGTATAGCCCTTCCCTCTATGGTGTTCCAGTTTGGTAAGCGCCAATATCATGTCATTAACCATACCTCTAGTTACTTGAGATAACTGAGTGTCCCCAGGGATGTAGCGCTTGAGCACGTTAAACCGATAAGTCGGGCCTGTGGTGTCTTTCAGCTTGCTCCAATGTGTTGCATGGATATAGTCAAAAGCTTCTTGCAGTGTCTTACTCTTGACTATACCCATACTTCCGGCCACACTCGTTTGATAGGAACCATCGATTAGTGACCGCTCGATGCTTTTGGCACGTACTGTGGCCTCTCGTTTATCTGAGGTTCTGAGGGATTGACGGACTGACTTACCGCCATACTCAACATGTACGTGGTATGTGTTACCTCTAAGGAAAATTCGCATCTTCATACTCCACATAGTCGTAAGCTTTAAAACCCCTTTCGGTGACAACGAGGTATTCCCCTGTTGTTGACGTATGCTCCCCCGTCTTGGCTACCAGTCCCGCTGCTACAAGTTTCTTTATAGCGTTAGAGACTGTGTTTTTAACCAAAATCCTTCCAAGATGGTTAACTTTTAGATCAGCTTGAATCAGTTTGACCCCCTTGCGCTTGATTAAGTAGTCGAATATGGGTCAAGCTGATCCAATGTTTTTGGTGCCCAATACTTGAACCAGCCTTTCTTCCGAAGTTCTGCGGTCTGTTCGTTTTCTTTCGTCGTCTTTCATCCCTACTGCCTCCTAAAGTCCCCTTATGAGGACTTTTATTATGTAAAAAAGCAATAA
>JAGWIG010000201.1 GCA_028873515.1 Pseudomonadota bacterium
GTCGGCACATCTGCGAATTTAGACACGGATGCCGCCGCAGTCTGGACGCACAACAAAAACGAACAGGCTGACAGAGAGGCACTTTTTATGTCCTGGCGCGTGAAGCTGTGCAGCTTTTTAGGCTTATCTCCTGGGCCTTATTTAACCGGCAGTAATTGCCCTAGAATAATCGTGTAATGGACGGCGCAACACTACAAGCTAAAGTCTACGGCGGATATGCCAAGGCCGCGACCCGGATCGGATTGCCGTTTGACCTGCACCGGCCAACCTCGGCAACCACGCCATTGCCTACAAAGCTCGCAACCATTCAGGCGAGTTTTAACAACGAAAATTTCAACTACGAGCATCCCAATAAATACGGCAATTCAGTTTGGTACGGGATTCTTGACGGCACACAAACGCAGGTCGGCGATTATTTAATCGGCACATCAGACCCAAGCACGTTTTTTATAGCCGGGATGCAACCGCTTTTACCGATTCTGTGCGTAGAGTGCAACCATACGATAAACATTGTCCGCACGACTCAACAAAACGCAGTCGGCGCGATTGCCTACGGCGGTGACACGGCGGCGAATGAAACGCCAATAATGACTGGCTGGCCTTGTTCTATCCTAATCGGCGGACGCGCCCGGCGTAATGATTTGAATTTACCGGGGGATGTTGATTCTCCTGGGTGGGTTATTTTGATTCCCGCCTATCCCGGAACAATCATAAAAAACCGCGACATTATCACCGATGAAAACGGACAACGTTACATCGTCATAGCCAATGAGCAAACCGATTTAGGCTGGCGTTTACAGGTTACACAAGCGTTGTCATGATTAACTTAATGCAGGGTGATTGCCTAGAATTGATGAGCCTTATTCCAGACGGCTCAATTGATTGTATTATCACTGATCCGCCTTATGGGACTACAGCCTGTAAATGGGATTCCGTCATCCCGTTTGAGCCTATGTGGGCGCAGTTAAAACGTGTAATAAAAACTAACGGGGCAATAATATTGTTCGGTTCTCAACCGTTTACAAGCGCTTTGGTAATGAGCAATATAAAGATGTTTAAGTATTGTTGGATTTGGGAAAAAAGCCGATTCTCTAATCAAATGCTTGCTAAAAAGCAGCCGTTGAAAATACATGAAGATATATCTGTATTTGCTAAAGGTTCTGTTTCTTATGTGCCGCAAGGATTAATCGAAGTAAACAAAACAACAAGGCAAGGATCAAAAATAACAGATAACAACGGCGGTGGCAAAAGAGCAACAGAGTACCAACAGACCCACACAAATTATCCCAAGAGCATTCAGCGGTTTTCAAGTGAGGGAAAAACTATTCATCCCACCCAAAAACCAGTTGCTTTAATCGAATACCTAATCAAAACCTATACCAACGAGGGCGAAACTGTGCTCGACTTCACAATGGGCAGCGGCACCACCGGCGTAGCCTGTGCCAATACAAACAGAAAATTTATTGGTATTGAGAAAGACGCGCATTATTTTGAAGTCGCATCAAAGCGCATTAATGACGCCATGAATAAAGAGGCTGCGTAATGGCTGATTTAACAGACGTTTTAAACGCCCTGATAGCCATTGCAGCCCAAGCCGTTTATCCATCTGGAACCGGGCAGTCGTCAGTTGCAGCCACACCGGTCAAGATTTATCCAGGCTGGCCCATTGGCGGCATTCTGGATGCTGATTTGCTGGGTGGCACTTGCCATATCTCGATTTACCCGCGCGACGAAGAAACGAACACGTCACGATATATGGCGAATTGGAACCAGCAGACATTAGGCACTCCAACTCTAACGGCGACCATTCTAAACAATACGGTAACAATTGGCGGCACAGTCTCAAGCCC
>JAGWIG010000202.1 GCA_028873515.1 Pseudomonadota bacterium
CTCAAAACTACCCCTAGAACCACTTCTGCGATTCGGCGTGCCTGCTCTTCCTCCAAAGCAACAGCCCGCTTGCGCAGATCTTGCTTTTGCATAAATTCCAAGACATGTAAATATCTATCTCGTTCCTCTCCAAGCTGAGAAACAAGGGCTTTGATTGTTTCAGTCCCCTTTTGATCCGTTACATCAAAAGATCGAAGACGGTGAACCATATCCTCCATCAAAAGAGACCAACTCTTAATTCTAGCTCCCATCTTCAGGTATTCGATCTCTGGATCGTCAAGGGGAGGAGAGTCGTCTCCAATGGCTCGCTTCTGGGCTGCTATTTCTTGGCTCACGATTTGCCTCACTGCATGCTTTTGGGCGTTTGGGGTGCTCCCGCCATGATATTTACACTGTCCAATGCCAAGGTGATCCGTGCCGTAACCTTCTGTACGAGTGCAGAATCTATCGTGACCTACCTCTTTGGATCGTTTTGTTAGTTTAGCGCCACAACGGCCAGATAGCCGTTCGGGAGATCCAGGAAGACCGTCCTTAGTCGTCGTCATCATTATACCATTTTCCTACTATAATCCCCATTACGACACGAATGTCTGTTAATATCTCTTCCAATAGACCATCCAGGATAGGTGGCACATTCCCAGTTAAATAATATAGATTCTCACTTGCACCCATCAAGAGGGTGAAGGCAGTCATGTCCCGTCCCTCTAATTGCTCAAGTAGTCCAAGTAGGTCGGGATCAGGAAAGATCCCAAGAAATTGGGGATCATTGTAGATATGATTATCTTCCATTAATACATCCACTTTCCTCCGACGTTGACAGGAATATCAATATCATTGATAAACTGCTCCACAGAAAAATATTGTTGGTTATAAGAAGTGAGAAAAACACCAATCAGACCATTATTGTGATTAGGATGATCAAGATAGATGCCCAGAGGGGTCTGCCATTCTCCCCTCACGCCTTCTTCGTGCTCAATGAGTTTTCCTTGAAGATAAACCTCCATAAGCGGTTGAGAAGAGAGGAATGGAACAAGCTGTGGGTGGAATCGATCATAAAACCCATACCATCCACATGTACAGTATTCATCGGGGGCGCGATGATGTTGAATTTTACAGCGAGCTGCCGTGGGAGAGGAATTTACGATGTCGCTTGAGTGAATCGACTGAAGCATCATCCAATCGTCCCTCACAACAATTTCTACACGCTTCCAGGCGGTTCTGCCTTCCTCCGCTACAATAGTTTCGAGAGGATTTGCCTTGACGTAGCGCGCCCAATCATTCATTCCAACACCCGGCTTCGTCGGCGGCTTATTCTGGAGAGGCGGGGGAAAGAAGGCCATTACGCTGGCACCAGTTCAGGAGTGCGCACCGGCTCTGCGGGTTGGACCATAGGGTCGGGAACACTTTCAGGCCACTCAATTGGCACGGTAGAAGGAATAAAAATGGGCTGGGGAGTCTCTATAATGCGCTTCGGAACACCAATCTGTGCCATTATTCTTCCTCCTAGAGTAGGGCTAACAGGACTCTAGATACATTTTCGGTTGCCAGCTCATTGAGGCGAAAAAGGTTATCCCGCGTTCTACCTGTTGGAATAGACTCCCAAATTGGCGCTGTTAAAACATGAACTAATTCATGGACAGCTACAGCCTTCAGTTCATCATCAGTGAATGTAGCCACAAGAGGAAGGTTCCAGTTTAAAGATGCTTGTCGATATTCCCAATCTGCCATCGTAGCACAGACCACCCGATCTGCCTCAAGTGAGGTATTAAACCGATTAATGATGGTCGTCCACTGCATTTCAAATCGTTGTAGAAGCTCATCTAC
>JAGWIG010000203.1 GCA_028873515.1 Pseudomonadota bacterium
GCTAAGGCTAAGATTGAAGATACCGCTCGTGCTACTCCTGATAAGTTGGAACAGATTCTTAAGGATCGCGCAGCCTATGATGATCTGACTGAAGCTGTTGTAAAGAATGATCCTACTGTACCTAGTGATGCTAAGGCTCGCATTGAGCAGGCTCTTGGTATTACCAGTAAGACTGACCGTGAAGCCTTCCTGAAGAAGCGCCGGGAGGATGTTAAGTCAGCCTTTCGCAATGATGGAGAGTATGCAGACTACCTTCAGTATAAAGCTGAGGAGGCTGCCACTCGCCATGAGATTTATACGAAGGATCAGGAAGCTCTTGCACAGCAAAAGTCTGCGGAAGCCGCTAAGCAGAATGATATCGAGCAGGCATACTCTAGAACTGCTGAGGAGAGGAAGGCACAGTATCAGAAGGACTTCGAGGCTGCGCAGGCTGCGAGGGAGCAGGCTGACCTGACTGACACACACACGCAAGCGATTGCAGAAGATCAGATGCGCACTGCGCAGAATAAGATCGATGCGGAAGATGCTTTACTGGCTGCACACTCAGATGATCTGCCTGCTGTTAAGCAGGCTATGGCGAAGATCAAGAGAAGGAATCCTACATGGAAGCAGCGAGGCTCAGTTGATCCTGAGATGCTTGTACGGTTTGGTCTGGTAGGTGCTGGTGCCGGTATTGGTGCTTATGGGGCAGGCCCAGATCATCGTATGGCAGGTGGACTTGCTGGCGCTCTTGCTGGCCTGCTACTTCCTGCTGGTGGAGATATTAACTCTGCCGGACGTAGATTTGGCGGCACTGAAAGAGGTGTTATCGGAGGCAGGAAAGCTACCACTGCCGATGTTGGCAAGCTGTCGGATGCAGAACAGATGGAATCGATGGGCAGGGATTCTGTTGTAGATCCTGCTAAGATGAAGAAGGATATCTACAATCAGACTGGCTGGTATAGAGGTAATGATGGAGCGTGGAAGTTTGAGATTTCTGACAGTGATGCTAAGCTTCGTCCTGAGGTAATCAAGACTATCCGTAATGGAGGGGCTACTCAGGTTAAGAACATCCTCGATCATCCAAAGCTGTGGAAAGCCTATCCTCAGGTAGGTAACATCGAAGTCCGCTTTGAGGATCTTCCAAAGAATAATGGCGGGCACTTTGATCCTAATAATAGGGAGATCGTGCTTAATAATAATCCGGAGTACTATGCTAAGAAAGAAACTGTCGGTGGATTGAAAGGAGTTCTGCTACACGAGATTAACCATATCGTTCAGACCGTGGAAGGTCATGCCAGAGGTGGTAGTTCCGCTGAGTTTCTCAATAAGATTCCTGAGTATAAGTATCTCAAGCAGAAACTGGCAGAAGCTGATCAGGACAAGGTATCTGATAGTGAGTACCTGGATCTTGTCGATAAGCTAAACAAGATAAAGACTGCTGCGTTTGAGTCTTATAGAAGATTGGCGGGTGAAGTAGAGTCTCGAAATGTACAAGGTAGAATATCTGATACTACCAAAGCGCCCTTTGAGACTGAGGACACCCCTGCTCATCAGCAGATGGTTAAGTTTGGCACTAACCGTAACCTCGCCCAGCACATGGAAGATGCTGGACTTCTGTCACCTGATGGAAAGATGGAAGGTGTTACACTCAAAGAAGATCGCCTGCCTAATGAAGCAGATGTAATCGCTCGGGCTAAGCAAGGTGATCAGCGTGCATTTGCTGCACTGTATAAGCAGTATGCTCCGAGATTGGAGCGATCAGTTCGTAGCTTCATGAAGTCTGCTAGGAATAAGACTAACATCGATGCACAGGATATTGCACAGGAAGCTTTCATTAAGGC
>JAGWIG010000204.1 GCA_028873515.1 Pseudomonadota bacterium
GACGTAGCGAATATGGCAGGTTCGCTTGCTATGGCGGCTTTGATAAGACCGACCCTACTCAGTACATCAACCATGTCATGAACGGCGTTCCTGGCTTCGGTGGAGGCACTGTGCCGGGACAATCGAACGTAGGCCAAAGTCCGTCAACGCCGGCATCAACTGCGCCGGATTTTTATAGCACGCTGCAATCGTATGCGACGGCTCCGCAAACCGCACCAACAAAACCGGCACAACCGGCAACACAAATTCCCGCAGAACCGCCATTGCAACAATTTGGCCATGCTGCGGCAGGATTGGCAGATACGGTACTTGGCGCACCTGGGGCATTGGCTCAACAGGCGGATTATGCGGTAAGACGAGCTGCGCAACAAACTCCGCAGCAAGCTCAACAAGCATCACAAAATGATTTTAATACAACATCAACCCATCCCTTGGGGACTCTTTTTGGCGTGACCAATACGCCGGGGTATCAAGGAGAAATTACTCAGCGGCTTCAAGGAGAAGCAGGGAAAATAGCAACTCCAATAATCTCCACAATAGCCCAAAAAACCGGATTACCGGAGCAAGACGTAGCGAATATGGCAGGCTCGCTTGCTATGGCGGCTCCATCAATGATTAAACGCATATCTCCGCTTGTTGGAGATGCCGTAAGGGAAACTGCATTAAGCGATGTAGAACGGCCTGAGGCCGCTTTATCTGCAACAGAAAAAGCAAGGGCATCATATCAAACAGCGGGGATGGAAGAAAGGCCCATTGTCGGCGGCGGTGCGGCTTCGACAAATCTGAATCCCTATCCTGTTTTAACTGGCGAAGATACTTCTCGAGGCGCATTTCCGCAGGTCAAACTATCAAAAATTGCCCAAGACGTCCCCGCCAAGGAACAGGCTGTTCGCGCAAACATTGTCAATCAGATAATGGGGGACAATGCTGGCTCGGTCAGAAGTGGCGTTATTACCGGGAATGAAAATACACTTCGCGATGAATATACTGCCGCAAAATCTCCAAACCAGACGCCATCAACACAAGCGCTTAAAGCTCAAATCGCTAATGAGCAACAAGCATTAACCAATTTTGCAGAAAAAAGAATTGAAGCGACCGGCGCTAGCCCTGTCATTACAAATGACGAAGAACGCGGGCGCATAATCAATGATGCGATTTACGGGCCAGAGAATAGCTTAAGTTCATATCTGAAAAATGCGAAAAATGCGATATACGATCAAGCAAAAATAATCGCCGGTGATAAGCCAATTCAAACGCAGCATGTCGATTCGCTGTTTAACGACCCACAATTTCAGGCGGGCGTAAAGCTGGCTAACAATGAGGGTGTTTTTTCTGGTGCACAGGACTTAATCAATCTGGCGAGAAATACGGGATTCCGAGATCCTGTTAGCGGAGAAACATATGCGCCTAATAGCGTAGCGGCATGGGATGCTGTTAGGAAATCTCTTAATAGTCAATGGAGCCCGTCTAACAGCTACGTAATTCGACAAATAAACGGGGCAATTGATAAGGACATTGCTGCTACGGGCGGACAAGAATTATACAAACTTGGTGACAGAATTCATCAGACCGAAAAAACTCTTTTGGATTCTAAAGGCATAGGTTCTGTTTTGGGTGATTATGATGTTAATGGAGTAAAAACAGGGCCATCATTAGAAAATATTCCCAAAAAACTTAATTCGATGCCATTAGATCAATGGCAACACATCCATGACACATTGGATGATCTTTCGCGCGGCCAAATTCGCGGCGCTCCAGAAGGAATGCCCAAAGTTCCGACCGAAGTTATGCAGGCTGCCGCCCAAGCAAAGGCGGAAAT
>JAGWIG010000205.1 GCA_028873515.1 Pseudomonadota bacterium
GACTTGATGCGTCCATGCAATGCTGGTCCCATGCCGATTTTGCAAAGCAACCGATGCGCGGCCCCGAGGATACTGTCTTTGCCCACGGACGATCCCGCTTCACACAGGATAAGCATATTCGGCTGGATGCTGGCGAAGCGGCCAGGCCAGTAATAGCGCCGCCCAATGGCATTGGTCAGCACCGCTAGCGCACATGCCAATGACAGATTTTGATTCGGGAACGGGCTGCACGCATAAACATAATCATTTATTTGTCCTAACAATCCCGGCGGATGATATAGGTCAATATCGGCATCGTCCATAATGGACGGCACATCTACCCGCTGTGCTTTGATAGTGTCCCATTGGCTTTTGAGATCGGCCAATTCCTCGGGAGTCATGGCGTTCGTATCAATGGCGGGCTGCCATCCGGCTTGGCGCGCGATGTAGACCAATGACCCGAGGGTGGCGACATTGGACGCGCGCTTGCCAAAAGAGTGCCAGCGTCTCTCAAGATCGGCGGCATCGTATTTGCTGGATTGCTTCGACCATTCATTGAAAACCTTCAGGCCATCCGATCCGCCAGCGGTCGCGTGATGAATTGACATGCCGATGCGAAGCCACATCTCATAATCTTGCCCTTCGCCATCATTGCTGATGTAATCAAGCATATCGGCAATTTCTGTCACATCGCCAAGCCCCTGAGATTTCATCTCATTGACATGCGCGCGCTTGGTGGCGGCCAGCATTTCGCAAATGATTTGCGGAATGGCTTGAAAATTGGACAGGTCCGACTTGGCGGCGCTATGCCATTCGTAAAATGCGCCACTGGCATGCATTGATCCCGCAATGACCACAAAGCCGCCGCCTTGCTTGATATCAATGCCGCGATATTTTTCTGGCATTTTCCAGCCGATTGTCTGGCCTGGGTCTTTTTTGAAATAAAAATGCCATCCGCCACCGCCTGTTTTTACAATGGCGTTGCACACTGAAAAAAGATCAATGGATAAATCTGTTTGCAGTGTATTGAGCGATTCGAGTCCGCCACTGCGACTATCGACATCAATGACAATATGATCGTCATCAAGCGCCCATCCTAAGCCGCTACATTGGTAATAGGATGACCAATTGCCAAGGGTCGCGTCATCTATCAGAGCCTGATTTTGCCATCCGTGGCGCAAAGGGTGCTTGCCGATGGCGGCGCATGGATTGTGGGATTCTTTTTCGCAGCCGCATTTGTTGCCGATGATGGGGTGCAAAGGAATGAGTCTTAATCCAGCGTCTAGATAATCGCGCGCTTCTTCTTGCCAGGCCATGTGCAATCTTCTTTTTTTAAAGGATAAAAAAGCCCCGAAGGGCTGATATGAAACTACTATAAAACTTTTTGCAAATTAAAGCGATGGCTGAGGCAAGTGGGGGAACATAGCCCACAAAATGGGTTCGCGGCGGGGGGACACTTCAGGAGGAGGCGCTTGATCGGAAGGCAATTCAATAATTGGATCATCCGTGGCGAGATAAAAAGCCTCGCGGCCTTTTTTGTGAGAGATGATGACGTAGTGTCGCTCCATCATGTAATTCATGATGGTCGATATGGAATTCCGATTGATATGCATGTCATCGGCTATTTGATTATTTGACATTGGTTCGATGCGAATTATTTTTTTTATGTGATGCATGCGAAGGATGGTTAGATCGGAAGTGAATTTAATGCATGAATTTGCCATTTTTATGTCCCCCGGCAAAAAAAAATGAAAGATGAGTTACTGGCTGATTCCCCAATCTTTGGCTGTTATTTTCAGTATAGTATCAATTGCCGAATTCATTTGTCTTTGTAA